>NZ_JBARMD010000343.1:0-11247 GCF_049802275.1 Occallatibacter sp.
ACCGAAGGCAGCGTGCTGGTCGATCGCGATGGCTACGAGGTCTATGATCTCAAGGGCAAGAAGACCGACGAATTCAAAGTGGGCAAGCAGACTTCGACGGCCGATCTGATTGGCGCCGACTCCATGACCGACGCGCACTTTGCCAACTTCATCGCCGGCATTCGCAAGGGCGAGAAGCTGAACGCGCCCGTCTCGGTAGGCAACGTAGCGGTGACCATGCTGCAGCTTTCGAACATTGCATGGTTCGTGCACCGCGACCTGGACCTCAACCCTGCCGATGCAAAAATCAAAAACGACTCAGAAGCCATGAAGTACTGGAACCGTGAATACGAGAAAGGATGGGAGCCGCGCATATAAATGCCCCCTGGGGCTCACGCCGTTGACCTTTTCGGCGATTTTGCACGGCACACCGCATATGAGGAATTCAAACAAATGAAAACGATCTCACGACGCACGTTTGTCCGCTCTTCAGCTCTACTTGCTGCTGCTTCCACATTGCCCATCCGTCAACCCGCATTCGCCGAACTCACGGAGGCCGGTGGCGCGCCTTCGCCGATCCGGTTGGGCGTCGCGAGCTATACGTTCCGCAACTTCCAACGTGCCCAGATGATCACTTGGATGAAGCAGTTGAACATCACCGGCCTGAATGCCAAGGACACCAAAGACCATTTGCCCATGGATCCGACGGCAGAGGCTCAAGCAGTATCCGACTACGAGGCCAACGGCATTCACCTGCACGCTGTCGGTGCCATCTACTTTCAGAAGGACGACGACGATGACATCCGCGCGAAGTTCGAATACTGCAAGCGCGCCGGCGTCAAGGTGATTGTTGCCGGCGATCCGGCGCCGGCAACGCTGCCGCGCGTGGAAAAGTTTGTAAAGGAATACGACATCAAGATCGCCATCCACAATCACGGGCCCGAGGACAAGATCTTTCCGTCGCCACTCGACGTGTTGAAGTTTGTAAAGAGCATGGATCCGCGGATGGGCTGCTGCATCGATGTGGGTCACTGCATGCGGGCGGGAACCGACGTCGTCGAGGCCATCCACGCTGCCGGTCCGCGTCTTTTCAACATGCACATCAAGGACTTGACCAACTTCACATCGAAGGAGAGCCAGGTCGCCGTGGGCGAAGGCAAGATGCCCATCCGCCAGATCTTTGAGGCTCTCACCAGGATCAAATACCCCGGCTGGGTCGATCTGGAGTACGAGATACATGCCGATGATCCCATGCCCGGCGTGACGGAGAGCTTCGCCTACATGCGTGGAGTGCTGTCCGGTATGGGATACAACCCTCGCGCCTAGAGCGCAAGATACTCTCGGTGATCTGTCGGACGAACCGCAGCAAAGGTGTGCGTGCCGATGTCAGTACTCCTGTCACAACTGAGTCTTGCAAGTTTTTGGCATCGCGCAAAACGATCGCGCATCATTGCGGTAGGGGCATAATATTGAATTAACCTAAACAGATTTGCCGTGCTGACGCCGGCCGGGCGCAGCTTCGCAGAAGCGCCATGAAGGCAAGGATTTGACTCTCCCGGATTCGTATCTCGCCGACTTTGCGTCCTCGTACGGCGAGGAGATTGATCGACTGCTGAATCGCCTGCTGGAGAATCATCCGAACATCGATGATGACATTCACGAATTCACCGAATCCTTTTACAAGCACCTCAGCGATCGAGCCCAGAGCTCGGCAATTCTGGCTCGATTGAGCCCGGTCGAATTGGATCGTCTCAAGTCGAAACAGGCGGAGCATCTGAAAACACTCCTGTCGCCCGGAATCACACGGGAGGCGCAGTATGACAGAGCGCTCGAGGTCGGTTGGATACACGAAATGGTCGGAGTCCGCCTTCCAACGTTGATGGAGACATACCACCTTTATTACGCCAAAATTGAGGAGATCCTGAGCACTGAGGCGCTGGCCACCGATCACAAGGATCGGTTGAGGGCGGCGCTGCATCAGCGCCTGCAACTCGATGTCGAAGCACAGATCGCCAGCCATGCTCGATATGATGGCGAGATTGCTTCAGTTCTCGCCACGCTGGATGCGGCGATACAGAAAGCGAGCAATCTTGCCGACACGCTGCGGTACACATTGCAGGTGTTGGGAGATTTCGATGGCATCGCTGCTTGCCTGTTCTCGCGGCCCGACGCCCACGGCGCTATGCAAATCGAAGCTGAAGGTGGGAAGGAGGGGTCGCTTTATGCTGAGGCACTGCGAACACGACGCGCGCCTCTTTTCGAGACAGCCGCAACCAGCGAAGCCGGAGACGGACCGGCGGGACGCGCGTGGCGTTCCGGACAAATTCAAACCAACAACTCGTTTCAGGAAAATGCAACATTGCATGCCTGGAAACATGAAGCCGCACAGCGAGGATTTCGCTCTTCCGCCGCGGTCCCCCTTATCGATGAGTCGGGGCAGTCGTTCGCAATCCTGAGCCTCTATAGCTACTGGCCTGGATTCTTCAGCGCCGTGACGCGAGAAGCCATGCTGCGGCACATCCAGCAATCCATGAGCCACGCCATCTTGCGTTGTGAACAAACATCCGTGGTTTCGGCGGATTTGAGCAGGAAGTACAGGCAATATCTCGAAGATGGCGCAGTTGAGATGCTGTATCAACCCATCATCAACTTGCGCACCGGCAAACTGGACAGTCTGGAAGCTCTGGCAAGACTGCACGGTACCGGCGGGCAATTGATTTCCCCGGCGGCTTTCCTGCCAGCTTTCGGCAATGCGGGATTGTTGCGCCTGTTTCAACTGGGTCTCGACCAGGTTTGCCTTCAAATGCGCTCGTGGCGGGACAACCACTCTGAGCTGACTCTGTCAGTAGGGATCAATCTGCCGCCGGATGGGCTCACCCAGGACGCCTATCGAGATTGCGTTTTTGAGACGCTCTCACGCTGGGATTTGCCCGCCAGCGTATTGACACTGGAGATGCTTGAGAGCAGGGAATCACTCGATATCGCAAGACGCGATGCGCGTATTGCGGAATTCCAGCAGGCAGGCATCCGTATCGCGCAGGACGACCTGGGCTCAGGGCACAGCTCCCTTCTCCGCATGGACCGAGTTCCCTGCGATCGCGTGAAAATCGATCAGGGACTGGTGCGCGGGGCCTTGAAGAGACCGGTTCGTGCTCTGGAATTCATTTATCACCTGACTCTCCTGGCGCAGGGCTTTGGCGCTCCTGTGACGGTAGAGGGCCTGGAAGATCTCGGTTTAATCGAAGCCGCCGCCATTCTCGGCGCGGATCACGGGCAGGGATATGGTATCGCCAAGCCGATGCGTTCTCAGGACGTGATGACATGGAACCGGACTTGGACCTTACCCATTGATGCCGAGAGGCCCCGCACGGCTCTAGGTGCCCTCGCGGGCTACCTGCTGTGGGATCACAAGCTGGGCATGCTGTCGGATTGGCCGGAACTCGCTGCCAATTTCATCAAGGAACCCTGGCTAGTCCATCGCTATCTCGATCGGGGAGTAAACCCTGATCCCGAACTGCCCTCGATGCTCGAGCGCACGCAGATTCTCGCGTTGCATGGGCAGAGAAGCCCCAAATACGCCAAGATGCGCAAAGAACTCATCGAGCGCCTCGGAGAGATCTGGCTACAAGAGAGACAGTAGCTGCACATCATCTGTGCGCGGCGCAAAGTCGAGTGTACTCAGCAATATCCCCCAACAATTACTACGGACATGGGTACTTTTGCGCCTAATCGTACCTCTCGAGGTGTGGCGCGGACCGCCATCGATGCTATGTTCAAGATTCGTGTGAAATGGGCGTCCCTTGAGCTCCGTGAGTGCTGCACCGGCTCATGAACCGCCCAAAGCAGCGGGACCGATTTAGCCGGAACTCGCATTACTGGAACGTATGGAATCCAAGACTTGCTGTGCGTACAACGTCACCAGGGGATGCAGGATCAATTCCACGGTCACGGTCGCCGACAGTGCGCGCGAGCCTCTCAAAATCCTGAAGGTACTGGTCGAGGGTCTTGCCCGGGATTCCAAGTCGAGCCTTTGGTTGACACCCCTCGAGTATGCTCCGCAGCTGACACGGCTCTTCCCTTTCGACCTGGCCTACCTTGACAAGGATATGAAAGTGCTGGTGGCTGTGGAGTTACGGCCCGAGATTCCCGCTCCGAAATTTCGTACCGAAATTGCGAGCGCCCTGATTCTGCCGTTCAACAGCCTTCAGTCGAGCAGCACGGAACCTGGCGATCAGATCATTGTGTGCGTCGAAGATGAACTCGAGCTCCGACTCGCGGAGATCTCCTGTCCCTCGGTCGTGGAGCCGGTCACGCTTGTTGCGGACATCCCCATTGCAGCGAGCAGCCTGCCCTTTACTGCGTTTCCAAAACAGCCGCTGCATCCATTTCCGAGTTCGCAGGTCCTGGTTCACACGCTTGCTGCTTCCGTTCCGCAGGGCACCGGGTCCACGGTAGGGATGGTCAGCACCTGGCAGATCTCGAACTCGACCACGGCTACGGCGGTGCTCGAGCCTGTCGAAGTTCGAGAGGCCTCTCAAGAGGAAGAAGCGGGCAGCGAGAAGCTCGCGAATGTTGCTCCAGCGTACACGGAAAGCGCGGATCTCGATGAGAAGGTCGCGAGTGCCAGTATCCCGGGCACGGCTTCCACCAAGATCTCCGAACTATCCGACACAGCCGCTTTTGCTGAGGTTGCGCAGAGTGCCCAAAAGGAAGCGGCTCCTGCGGCAGTGGAGGCCATCACGGTGGAGCTCGAAGCTACCGCGAGAGAGCCGGAGACCGTCGCGGCGGAGTTGGAGACGCTTGAGCCGAACCTGGACGATGTAGATGCAAGCGGCCGAGCAGAAAAGCCGAAGAGCGACGTTCCTCTGACTGCGCAGGTGGTGGAGCAAGCAGGGTTGAAGGCGGCCGCATCTGAGACCAAAGCAGATGCTTCCATAGCAAAACGCAAAAGAACCACGGAGAGTGCGCCCGCAAAAGTTACCACTTCGACCGACGCCGGGCGAGCCGTAACACCGAAGAAAAAACCCCGTGAGGAGAAGAAGGAATCACTGGGAGTTCTGGTGAAGCGCTTTCTGAATTGCGAGGATCCGCTGCCGGAGAGGCGCTCGATCATACGGCTGCTCGTGCAGGGGCTGATCGCATACACCGGAGACGGCGAAGAGAAAAAGCTGCACGAGGTGCGCGATGTGAGCCCGACGGGGCTGTATCTGCGCACGCAGGAACGATGGAAGCGGGATGACGTTGTTTCGCTGGTGCTGCAAAGAAAGGGCGGCACAGAGGAACAGTGCGAGAAGCGCGTCACTTTGAAGCTAAGGGCAGTTCGATGCGACGACGGCGGGATCGGATTGTCGTGGTTATGGCCGGAGGGTGTTGAGTTAGAAGCCTGGAGGCGGGTGCACACGAAGAGATCGGATGAGACCGATGCCGATTATTTTCTGCGAGAACTTCGCCTGACGAGCGCTCTCGGGTTCCTGCGACAGATCTGTCCTGCTGCAATGGAAGAGATGAAGGTGGGGTTTCATAAGCGCCTGAGCAACAAGAGAGTGGCGAGCGCAGTGGAGATTGTGCTGAAGGCGCAGGAAATGCAGGGCCGGCTGGAACCAGGTGCGAAAGTGCAGGCTCATCCTGACATGGTGAGGCGCACTCTGGAAAACGGATCTTGGACGGAGGATGACTGGATTCGGCAGTGGTGGGCTGGCCTGCTGGTGAGCTCGTGCAGCGCCGAGGCGCCGGACACGTCG
Organism: Occallatibacter sp.; assembly: GCF_049802275.1. Lineage (NCBI taxonomy): Bacteria > Pseudomonadati > Acidobacteriota > Terriglobia > Terriglobales > Acidobacteriaceae > Occallatibacter > Occallatibacter sp. Next base: position 5,721 of record NZ_JBARMD010000343.1, read on the forward strand.
AATTCAGTGTTCATTGACTTGCTGGCGAAGCTCATGCCGGTTCACCTTCGCGTTCTCGAGTTCGTCTGCCGCAAGGCCACGGAATTGATCGAGGCAGGTGAGCCTGCTGCGACGCTGGACCTCTATTGCACCGCTCAGGAATTGATCGAAGCAGTGGGATCGCAGAGTATTGCGCGGATCCATCAGACTATGGGCCAACTGTCGTCGCTCGGACTGCTTGCGGAGAGCAACAAGCCCTCTTACGTCGCGGTGACGGACAAGGTCAAGACGCGAACGCTGCCGACGCCGCTGGCTCTGAAGATGCACGCGCGCTGCAACGGCCATCAATAATCGGCGTTGCTGATGCCGGACGAAAATCGCCGTTGATCCCGAGTTGAGCCCGCTTCATCGAAAAAAAGTAATCTTACGAATTGATTGTCGCGCCGATTGCACCTCGCGTATGGTGCCATGCGCGTAGCCGGTGCGATGATTCGAAGGAACAACCCTGGCCCGGCGGAGTCGCTGAAGGCTTTGCATAGATGGAGACTCGCAGGGCTGGCTTTGGGGGAGATGAAAGCCTATGGACCTTGGACTGAAAGACAAGCTGATTGTTGTGACGGGTGGTGGAGCTGGAATCGGGGCGGGCATTTCGCGCGCCTGCCTTGCCGAAGGCGCACGCGTGGTGGTGCTGGGCCGACGCTCGGAAAATGTGCAGGCGTTCATGGTTGAGATGCAGGCGACGAACGCCAAATGCACCCTGATGGAGGCGCATCTCGAAGACCTGGGTCGCTGCCAGTCGGCCATCGCGGAGATTGAAGAGGTTCACGGGGATATCTACGGGCTGGTGAACAACGCAGGAGTAAATGACGGTGCTGGATTGGAGAAGGGAAGCGTGGCGCGCTTTGTGGAGAGCCTCAACAAGAATCTGATCCACTATTACGCGTTGGCCCACTATGCGCTGCCTTCGCTGAAGCGGAGGCAGGGAGCGATTGTGAACATCAGCTCGAAGGTTGCGCTTACCGGGCAGGGGAATACGTCGGGGTACGCTGCGAGCAAGGGCGCGCAGTTGGCGCTTACGCGCGAGTGGGCCGCGGAATTGCTGCCCTATAACATCCGCGTGAACGCTGTTCTGCCAGCGGAGGTGATGACTCCGCTCTATCGGCGCTGGCTGGATACGCTGGGCGATCCGGAGGCGGAGTTGAAGCGGATCACCGACAAGATTCCGCTGGGGCATCGGATGACGCTCTCCTCGGAGATTGCGGCAGCGACTGTGTTTCTGCTGTCGCCAACTCAATCGGCGCACACTACGGGCCAGCACATCATTGTGGATGGCGGGTATGTGCACCTGGATCGCGCACTGACCTAGGCTTCAGCGACGGCCATCGCATCGACAATGCCTTGCGCGGGGGATTCATTAACAAGTTCCCGTGGCCAGAAGACGGTAAAACGAGTCCCTTTGCCTTGCCTGGATTCCACCTCGATGGAGCCGCCGCGACGGGTCACCATCTTTTTAACAGCCCAGAGACCTATGCCGTTGCCGCTTTCGCCCTTGGTGGTAATTCCGAATTGAAACAGATTGGGCAGCATCTCGGGTGCGATGCCAGAGCCCTGGTCTTCGACGGCAATCAGCACATCGTGCACTCGCCCTTCGATGCGGATCTTCACCTCTGCACCGCGAACGCTGGTAGCTTCGCAGGCGTTGCGTACGAGGTTCAGGAGCACCTGGCGTGTCTCCATTGGGTACGCATTCACAGTAGTGTCGCCCGTACTTTCAATCACGAGTTGAATTTCGCGCTGGAGGAGCAGCGGCTGAAGCAGGGACTGCACCGAATCGGCCGATGCGCAGAAGTCAACGCGCTCCGGCTCTTGATCCTGTCGGAAGAACCCAAGCGTAGAACGCGCGATGGTGCCGATACGGCGCACTTCCTGCTCGGCCTGCTCCGCCATGGCCTTCACTTCGGTCGGAGCCGATGGAGAATTCTGGATCAGGAACATCAAATTCTCGATCGCGGAGAGAGGGTTGCTGATTTCGTGCGTGACAACGGCCGACATACGGCTCCACTCTTCAAGTTTGCGGGCGGTAAGCAGGCTGTCTTCAACGCGCGCTTTCTCGGTCTGCGCATGCTTCAGGCGTTGTGCGTAGTCGTTGATTCCAAAGGCCAGTTCAGGCGCACGGCGAAAGATCTGGAGAGCGACGTAGCCAGACAATATCGCGGTGACGATATTGGTCCAGGCATCGACCCAGAAGATAGGGATCCAAATGGTGACGACTTCCAGTAGGTGCGTAGATCCGCACGCCACGATGAAAAGCGCAAAGCCTATCAGAAAGAAGACCCAATCGCAGGCGATGGCACGACCCGTTTTGCGAGCCAGGTAAAAGAGCGTAACGCAGATGCTGAGGTAGCTGAGAAACGTGATGGCGTTGGTTACGGCCATCGTCCAGATCAACTGCGGGTCCTGTCGCCAGCAGACAGCATGGGGCATCAGGGATGGATACATATCAATGACCTGCCGATTTTGTAGGAGCGCGATTTCACATAATGGGCATTGTCGCCAGCGGGTGGAACTGGCAAAATGCCAGCCCGCCTTCGAGCAGAGAGGGGCCTGGGGAAAGAGACCTGCAATGTTGCCATCGGGCGGTTTGCGAGGGAAGAAGTCCGGGCAAACCGTATTTCAACAGCAGTCTTCTTTTACCAGCGAATATCGTTACCAGGCAATCTCGTTTTGGTAACGCTTGGCTTGATTTACCCGATTTCTCAACCCAGTCAGCACAGTTTTGGGGGATTCAGTGGCACACCGGTCAGAGATTTGGCGGTCTCCTGTGGTATATCCACATGTCTTTGTGGGATACTTCTGTGGTCGTACCACAGGTATAGAAATGTCTCCTGAAAAACTTGATCTTCTGCAAGGAACGCTCGACCTCATGGTGTTGCAGACACTTACGGTGATGGGCTCGCTGCACGGTTACGGCATTGCACGGCGCATTGAGCAAGTGAGCGAAGACGCAGTGCTGCTGAACCAGGGCACGATCTACGCGTCCCTGGTGCGGCTGGAGCAGCGGGGATGGATCAGCTCGCGCTGGGGCACATCAGACAACAATCGCAAAGCGAAGTTTTATTCGATCACCGTGGCAGGGCGGCGGCAGCTTATGGCCGATGCGCGCTACTGGGAGCGGCTGAAGGATGTGATGGAACGCGTAATGACCATGGACAAGGCCGCGGAAGGTGCTGACGCGTGAGTGAGCTTTGGCGCTTTTTGGGACGAGCGTGGGCATTCGTGCGCAGGAGGCCCCTCGATGCGGAACTCGACGCGGAGCTTGCCGCGCATCTCGAGATGGCGATTGAGGACAACATGGCTCACGGGCTGCCGGCGGCAGAAGCGCGACGGCTGGCCCTGGTGAGCATTGGCGGCATGGAACAGGCGCGTTACAGACACCGCGAGGCGCGAGGATTTATGAACATCGACATCCTGATGCAGGACCTGAAGTACACCATTCGGACCCTTTGGCGCGATCCCAGCTTCACGGTAGTCGCAGTGCTGATTCTTGCGCTGGCGATCGGCGCGAACATTGCGGTCTTCAGTGTCGTAAACACGCTGTTGCTGCGGCCGCTTCCCTTTCAGAACGCGCAACAGCTGGTGTGGATTGCGCCGCCCCCGACCAAGTGCGGGTTGTCGTGCGCAACGTATTCGACGGATGCCTACGATCAATTTCGCGTAATGAGCCATTCCTACCAGGATGTGACGGGTTACTTTGCGTTTTCGAGTTCGGACAATCTGAGCCTGAGCCTGGGTGGAGGAGCGCCGATAACGGCAACCAGCATCGACGTCATCGAGAATTTCTTCCAGGTGCTGGGAGTGCAGGCGCAGATGGGCCGAATATTCACACCCGGCGATGCCCGCAATGGAGCGGCCCCGGTGGTGCTGCTGACCCATGCGTGGTGGAAGCGGCAGTTCAATGGCGACCCGCAAATTGTGGGCAAGGCGTTCGACATGAACGGCCAGCAGACTACGGTAATCGGCGTACTGCCTGCGTCATTCGATTTTGGCGCCGTTTTTGCGCCGGGAACCAAGGTCGATGCAATTACGCCACTCAATCTCTATGGGCCGCCGCGCGACTGGGGCAACATCATCACGTTCATCGGGCGGCTCAAGCCAGGGATTGCACTGGGCCAGGCGCGCGATGAAGCGGCGCGTATCGCTCCACACATGTGCTGGAACTTCAAGTATCCGCAGACCTGCGGAGACTATAAGGACGCTGTAGTCCCGGTTCCCTTAAAGGATTACGTCAGTGGAAAACTGCGCCGTTCGCTGGTAGCGCTGTGGGCAGCGGTTGGGGCGATCCTGCTGATCGCGTGCGTGAATCTGTCGAACCTTTTGCTGGCGCGCGCTTCGGCGCGGTCGAAAGAATTTGCGATGCGGGGTGCCCTGGGGGCGAGCCGCCTGCGCATCGTTCGGCAGCTGCTTACTGAAAGCCTGGTGCTTTCAAGCGCAGGAGCGATCTTTGGATTCATGCTTGCGGCCGTTCTGGTTTCGTGGCTGGCGCACCAGGGAGCAATCGCCCTTCCGCTACTGAGCACGCTGCACATCGATGGCGCGGCGCTCGGGTGGACGGTACTGATCGCGGTTTTTGCTGCGACGGTGTTCGGGCTTGTTCCGGGACTTCGGATAGCCGGCGGCAATCTGCAGGAGTCGTTGAAAGATGCGGGACCGGGCGCGAGCTCCAGCCGCAAGCACGAGCGCACGCGGTCCAGTCTCGTGGTGTCGGAGGTGGCGCTGGCATGCATGCTGCTGGTCGGCGCAGGGTTGCTGCTGCGCAGCTTTATCAATGTTCTGAATGTTGATCTTGGATTCCAGCCGGACCGTGCAGCGGCAATCAAGCTCACCTACGACGACAGTGTCCCAGGTGACAAAACCGGGGATTTGAGCGCGCGGAAGCGGGCGGCAATTTTCCAACAAATTTTGACGCGCATAGGAGCGCTGCCTGGAGTGGAGGCTGCGGGTATGGTCGACTATCTTCCGCTTGGACAGAATCGGGCCTGGGGAACCCCCATCCCCAAGGGTAGAACTCGGAAGGATTTCAAGGATATAGCCGGACCACTGGTGTATGTGATTTCACCAGGCTACATGCGCGCGATGGGCACCGGGCTGCGTGGGCGCGACTTCACCTGGGACGACGGACCGAAGAGCGAAAGCGTCGTGCTGATCAATGATTCGATGGCACGCTTCTTCTGGCCGAATGAAGATGCGGTAGGGAAAGTCCTTGGAAATGGCACGGACGACAAGAACAACCTGCGCGTGGTTGGCGTTGTGTCGGATGTCCACGAGGAAAACGTCGACGGCGTCCCAGGCTGGCAGATTTATTACCCTATGACGCAGGCGACTCCGTCGGGTTCAGAGTTGGTGATACGCACCAAGCTGCCTCCGGCATCGTTGGCCGGCAGCGTATTAGCCACCTTGCGCGATATGAATCCCAAGCAGCCAGCCGCCGAGTTCAAGCCAATACGTTTGCTTGTGAGCCATGCCGTCTCGGGACGGCAGTTCTTTATGC
>NZ_JBARMD010000344.1:0-9035 GCF_049802275.1 Occallatibacter sp.
GCGTGCGGCGTTCCTGCCTGCCCGACAATCGCATCGATCCCCACGCGGGCCTGGGCTCCGACGCGCATGGCTGGTTCTATAAGACAGAGGTCGTAGGTGGTGTGCGCGGGCTTCTCCCGATCGAGGACCTGGCGCACCCTGGCGAGGGCGTCAGCGGAAGTCAGCTCAGCGCAGTAAATGCTGACGCAGAAGCGGTGCGCGACATCTTCGTACAGCTCGGCACCGAAGGGCTCTCCTGTTGTGATGTGGGACTGGTCGACAGTGGCGGTAGTGTTGAGGACGGCGCCCTGCAATGGGCCTGGTGCGAGCATGGTGGTGAAGCCGAGTGGATTGGAGTCGCCGAGGGCCCAAAGGGAAACGCTGCGCGCGGGTTCTTCGATGAGGGCGTTTACCCCGGCATACATTTTGAGATATGCGCGCAAGCCTTCGATGGTGCCGCGCTTCTGATAGAGGCTGAATGCGCCGGCGAGATTGGCGCGTGCTTCCGCATCGGCCCAATGTTCATCGAGAATGAAGGTGAGCCATCCCGAAAGCCAGCCCAGCCATGAGGGCGGGTCTCCGGCGGGAGCAGCCTTGGGGTCAAAGAGCAGAGGCAGGTCCTCGATCTTGCTTTCAATTGCACTGAGGACGGATTGATCCATTCCGAGAAAGCGGTTGAGGAAATTCTCCGCGGTGGGCTGATGGCGATAGACGGGCGGAAGAAACTTTGCGTAGGTATCGGCGCCGTAGTCGACACGAAGCTGATCGAGCAGGGGCGTTTCGCTTCCATTGCCGCGCAAAAATCCGCCGACATAGAGCAGCATATTGGGCGCATTGGTGATGGCAAAATCGAGCGCGTCGCGGGGCGCGGCTTTCCAGGCTGGATCGGAGAACGGAGTCGCCGAGAGAGGGTTCCACGGGGCGGGACCAGAGGCGGCGGCGAAGGTGTAGAACTGCACGTGCGAGTTCACGAGGGACGTATCGGCGCTCATGGTCGCCTTGAGACGAAACCACGAAGTTGGGCGATCGGACACCTGAAAAGGTCCGGCAAGGAATGAACCTGACACCTCAAAGGCGGGGCCGCTGCTCTTGAGCCCGATCAGTCCTCCGCTCTGAGCCACGGTTGGACCGAAGCTGACGGATGGCCAGGCGTCTCCGGAATTGAGATATAAGTAGCCGCTCTCACCAGGCATGGCGATTCATCCTTCTATTCCCATCCAAACGATGGTCCAGTTGAGCAAGGGGATCAGGCCGGCGATATCTTTATCGTCCACGGCAACCACTTGATTGAGGCTGTTGAACATGAGCAAGACAATCTGCAGGACGAAGCCGTTTGGCAACGCACTCTCGATTACCGGGACAGTGACGAGCGAATAGGTCAAAGCGGGGGCCACGACGATCTGTCGGGAGCCCATGGCATGTGCGAAGTAAGCGGGGGTGGCGGCGAACTTGGCGGCCGATGTATCCACGAAGGTGGAGATGCCGCCAGTGACGGGTGTCCATGCGATCGCAGCGGGAGGCACCTGGCCCGCATTGATGTACGGCTGATTCGACGGAAGCGCATTTCGCCGTACATCGAGTCCGAGTGCGGCATTAAGCTGGCAGTTAAGAACAGTGGCTTCAGCGAGGATGACATTCAAGCCGTCCTGAATGTCCTTGAACTGTTGCCATTGAAGAAGGGGACCTTCTGTGAGCCGCACTGTTCCGGCGGGCATGCAGACTCCGGGGCGGGATTCTTCGGTAGCCTGGAATGAGTCATCGAGATAGGAGATGGTGAGGAAGAATGTGGCGGGAACTGTTGCGCCGGAGCCGCTGCTGACGCCGGCGACGGCAGGCACCGGCATGGTTACTGCCGTGGTAAGGATCAGCTCACGACCGAGACAATCGATTGCATATCCGGGCGCGATGGTGACAGAGGTATCGCCCACTTCGCCGGTGACGCCGTAGCCGATTCCAATTCCCCAACCATGGAGACAGCGATTGTGCAGCCAGCGAAGTTGGCGATTCGAATCCTGAACGTCGGTGAGGTCCTGAGCGGTGAGTCTTTGCCCGGGGACGAACTCGATGCGTTTGAGATTGGGAATGGTGGCGGCGCTCATGCTATGGCCCCCTTGAGTTGGAATTGTTTGACGGCTGAGACATTGAGACCGGCGAGCGTGAAGTAGCGCAGGGGATTAGAGACGGGTTCACAGCCAGTGACGGGTTCAACGCCAACCCAGGTAATCGCAAACGGGAGTGCCAGTCCACCGGGAAGAAATTTGATCAGCTCCGGAGCCGCGTATACGAATTGTTTGGAATCGGACGACGCGATGTAAGCGGAGTTGGCGCCAAACTGTGCGAGGGCGTCCAGGGCAGTGTTGCCAACGAAATCCAGGCGCGCGAAATATTCAGGATTTCCTGCGAAGCCTGCATCGCTGGTGTTTACCGTGAGCCCGTCGGCGATTAGCCGGCCAATGGCGAAAGCTACTCCGGTGGCAATATGCGGTCGGACCTGACGGCGCGCATATCGGCGGACGGTCAGGTCGGGCACTTGGGTGAGCACACCTTTCTCAACATGCAGGTGGGCGAGAGGAACATCGACGCCGAGATTCAACGTATCGGGCGTTCTCCAGGCGAAGGCGGGGCGTTCTTCGCGAGGATCCAGAACTGTTCCGGCGCAGAGGATTCCGATTTCGGGCAGATCTGTAAATTCACTGTCGGACACGTAGCCGATGACGAGCAGAAGATCGGTAGCGACGGGAGTCAACGGAACGGGCAGCAGCAGGTCTTCCGAGAGGAGGAGTTCCCGGGCAGAGGAATCGATTGCGTATCCGGGGCCGACATGAATGGATTCGTCGGAAACCTGTCCATAGACGGAGAAACCCAGCGCAATTCCCCAAGTGTTATGGAGGAAGAGGGTGTGCATTCTGCGGAGGCGCTGGGCGGTGTCGAAGTCGTCATGGAGATCGCGGGAAGCGAGGAGCTGGCCTTCGCGATAGGTGACGCGATCGAAGGGAATCTGGAGTTCAGCTGGAGGCCTGGGATTCATATCACCTCGATGCTGTGCGGCCCGGACCGGGTAAGCGCCGTGGGGCAGAGTGGGATGTCACCGCACTGGGATGCGCCGGAATCGGACTGCATGGAAAGCGTATCCACGTGGTCGACGCCGGGGACGTCCTGAATGAGGCGGAGGATTTCCGAACGATAGACACTGCGTCCGAAGGGCCAGCCCAGTGCATCCGGGCCGCCTGTCAGCGGGTCAAGAAAACTCTGAAGAGCGGAGAGGATTCGGGCCTGGACGTTGGCCCCGCCGGCGCCGGTACGAATGGCGACTGCGGCGGTTACGGTGATTTCGGTGTAGGCCGGCCCGGTAATGTGCAGGGTGGTAGCTACCGGACGGCGGCGGTCAAGATAACGCCACACGCACTCGAGCAGGCCCTCTGATGGAACGGGCTCCGCGACTGGGTAATAGGGGGCAATGACGAGTGTGACCACGCCTGGCGCCGTGAGGCACGGGAAATTCGCATCGAGCGAAGCCCATCCATGCGCGCGGGCGACGCGTGTTCCCGGCACGGAGAGCGCGAGCCGTTCGAGATCGAGCAGGTTTACGCCGCGCCAGGGCGACACGAGACTGCGCACCACTGTGCCATCGATCTGGTCAAGCGTGACGGTGCGGGAAGCAGTGGCAAGATCGAGCAGCCGTTCGTGCGCGTGCAAGAGCTCGACGGCACGGCCCAGGGCGTCATCGAGTGTCTCCAGGTCTGATCCGCCGGACGCGGCTGTACGGTTGGACGTAATTGTCTTCAACTGGTCGCGCGTAGCGGCCGGCAGCGGCTTCAAGTACACATCATTGAATGGAGAGATACGGTCGTGGTTCACCGTGTGGGGCGCGGTGTTTCCGATGGCTGCAAATGTTGTGCGATAGCGCAGCAGGATCATGCAATTGGCAGAGGGAGTCTGACCGCGTTCGCCCGAACCGAATTGAATGATTCCGGTGTCCGGGGCGCAGACGAAGTGGAAGTCGGTGCGTGTGGACGAATCAAAGTCGTCGCGCGGCGACCACTGCTGCCAGGCTGTACCGATGAGCGTGAACAGGCTGAGGCTTGCGAACTCGACCTGCGGCTGCCGCAAGCTGATTTGCTGCCCGGGCAGTCCGGTGCCGATGCCCGTTAGTTCGAGGTCGATGGTCAGGGAGCCTGGAGTTGTGGCGGTGGGCGCGGTGTAGGCGAGGACACGCGTCTGAGGCCCGGAGCCGGATCCGAAGGTGAGCGTCTGAATGACGCCGGAAGCGTCGGACGTGAAGATGAGCTGCACCATGTCTCCTGCTGAGGGAGCAGGGCCCGCGACCGCGATGCCGGCCTTAATGGCGAATGCCTCTGTGACTGGAATGGACTGTTCCGCAGGTGCTGCGTTCGTGGCAATGTCGAGCACAAGGGGAACGGCATCGTACGCGCCCGCCGTCATCCTGCAGCGGAGGTAAAAGAATGCGGTTGGGATTGTTCCCTGAACGGAAGGCGAAAGGCTTGCCGGCAGCGAGACTTCGACGATGCCGTCCAGGGTGAAAGAGCGAGTGTTGTCGCTGGCAGGAACCTCGACCCAGCCGCTGGGGGTCATCGCCTCCCAGACAATGCTGACGGAGTGATGGGGAGGCAGCGTCGGCACAGGTGGCGCGGATGGCGTTTGACATTGCAGCAGGGTACGAACCGGGGTGCAGGCCTCGGCCTCTTCGGCGGCTTCCTCGATAATGCGTTCGCGCTCAGAAGAATCGTTGCCGGGACCGGCGAAGCGGAGGCCGATGGCAAGGAGTTGGCCGGCATCGAGAACATCGAAGCTGAGGTACAAGGCGCAGCCGGGAGCGGGCTGCGATCCAAAAGGTTCGATGGGGAATCCGTCGGTGAAGTCGTGCGTGCGATCGACAGGAGTGCCGCTTGAATCCTGGACCTGCACAGCTTGAAGGTTTGCGGGCTGAACATTTGTGTCGCGGAGAATCCGGAAGGAGATCCGATTCTGATCGGGGTCGACGCCTTCGAATTCAGCGCCCGCGGGGAGAACGAAGGGAGCGGTGGCCGGTGCCGGCGCGAAGCTGAGCATGGTTTGTGCGGGCGCCGGAGGCTGCAAATCGAAGCCCAGAAGCTCGAGAAACTTCCGCTTGTGCCGCGTGGGAACGCGATTCAAGCGGTAATTGGTCATCTCCGTCAGCCAGGCATAGAGATCGATGATCGTGATACCCGGATCGTGAAGATTGTGATCGGTCCACTGGGGCGCGTAACGGGTGATGCTGGCGCGGCCATCTTCGAAAAGGTCGCTCCAGCGCCGGTCGTCGAGATTGGGCAAGGGGATGGGCATTACGCGCCTCGCACCTCGATACGAATGGGCCCCGCGACAACGATGCGGTCTGTCGGTACGGAGACGGAATCGCCGACGGGAGTGTCATTGAGACGGAGTTCAAGAAACTCTGCATGGTCGACGCCGGGAATGGCCTCAAGAACCGCGGCCACATCGGAGATAAAGACGCCGCGGCCGAAGGCCCAGCCATCGCCATCCGGTCCGCCGGTGAGCGGATGGAGAAACGCCGCCATCGCGGCATTGCCCGCCTGCGCTATGGTTCCGGCCTGGCTTGAATCTTTTGGAACGAGGATGCCTGCGATTCCGACCGGGAGGTACGAGGGCCCTTTGACGGTGATGTCCAAAGGATCAACGGTGGCAGGCGCGCGCAGGGCGAGAAAGTCGTGAACCTCCTGCCGCAAACCGTAGGATGGTTGCGGTTGCGCATCCTGACTCTGCGGAACGATGACTACAGTGATCGATCCTGCTGCGGGTCGCCCGTTGGACGCCGTAGCGGGCAGAACGCGAACCGCGGCTATCGCGGGAGATGCCTCGCGAGCCAACGCTTCATAATCCGATGCGGACATGCCGCGTTCCATGTGCCGAAATACATTTGGCCCGCGAGAGAGGAGGGCGGTGGTGGTTTCGCCGTCAGCTCCGCCTTCGGCTGCGCGCGGGTTGGAAACGCTGGAGGCCAGCACTCCGCTCATGATCTGGCTAATGGCACCGGCCTGGACGTTGCCGATCTGTCCGCCTCCGGCCTGGTAGATGCGAGCACGAATGTTTCCCGGGCCGACGGGCGGAAGTTTGCCGTGGACGCCGTCACCGAAGATGATTCTGGCGCTGGTGCGTTCCACGACGTAATGCCGGTCGTCGGGGCCAGAGAAGTAGAAGTGGGGCCGCTCCTGCCATACGACCCAGACCTCGGTGATCTGATTGGTCCGGGGATCAAAGGTCAAGTCGATATCCGCAGACGTGTAGCCAAGGGCGGTGAGCTCGTCGCGAAGGATGGGGTACTCCACGTTGGCGCGAAGTCCGTCAAGCTCGCGCAACTCGATTTGCTCGCCTGGAAGCAGGGGCGATTTATTGAGAAAGAAAGACTGGTTCGGAACGCCGAGTCCGCCGCCGAGAATTTCCTGTGTAACCGTCTCGACCTGACGGGCCCAGAGGGCATTGAGGTAGATGCCATCGATATCGGGTTGAGCAGGGCTTCCGTCTTCCTTGAGGCGCGCGCGAACCCAATCGCGCGACTGGCCGAAACGCGGCAGTGCGGAAATGGAAATGGAACCACCAGTGTAGGTTTTTTCGAGAGGCGCGTTCAGGGTGACGGAGACGCCGGAGACACCGGCCACCAGACGCAACTCCGTGTTCGGCGACTGGGTAACGATCACGCTGTCTCCCGGTTTAAAGAGAGCCGCATCGAGTGGGTTTCCTGCAGTGACCACGGGGCCGGCGGCGGCGTTGATGTTCGCCGACGGTCGCGGAGATGTCGGCGGCGGGACAAAGGAGATCATGCCTGGCCGGCTGAGTTTGCCGGTTTCGTCGGTGACGTCGATTTCGTCCCAGCCTTCGCCCGTCCAGGCTTCCCAGACCAGGGGCGGACCTTCGGATGGCTGCTCTTCGATGTCGAGATAGAGGCTGACAGAATCATTGGGAAGCGGCCGATCGAAGCCGAAATACAGTGACGGTGTCGCGTCGGAAAGAGGGTTGAAAGCAGCAAACGGGCTTCCCGGCCATCGGACGTCGCGACTATGCACGGCCCACTGAAAATCGCTCCAGGTGACGCATTGTTCCGGAAAGATCCAGGGCGACTGGTAGGAATACGTGATGAACATTTTCTCCAGCGCTGGAGGGACGACCGTGAAGACGTTCAGCGTATTGCCGTTGAAAGTGACTGCCTGGCAGCGCACAAAATTATTGACTTGGATGCGAAGGCGCATCCACCACGCAACCTGGTTGTTCACGGTAGTGGTGGCGATGTCGGATGGAACTGTGAACTGGAATGACCATCCGAAATGGAACAAGGCGTAGAGGGTGGGGCTGTCGAGGCCTGTATCTTTCCACGCGGAACCGCTCCAATACTCGAGCACGAGCGTAGGCTCGATAAGGTTGCTGCCCGGTGAAGGATTGTTTTCGATTGCGGTGCTCACCTTGCTGGCCGAGATGGTGACCACAGCTCCGGGCTTGCCGAATGCGGCTGCGGCGCTGAAATAGAATGCGGAACCGGTGTGAGGTTGCTGATCAAAGGGATAAAAAACCTTACTGGTGTCGAGCTTGGTGGCATCGGCAAACGCCGCATCCGGAGGGAAAGCTGCGACATCCGCGACCGCGATCACAGACCGCAAGCGGACGCGATCGACCATGGCGAGCACGCGCCCCGCGGACGGAGCGAGAGGGGCGACGAGACGAGCGCGAATCCAGTGCGCTTTCATTCCGAGGATGGTGGTGGGCTGCGACTGGCCGCATCCAGCGCGCAGAGAAATGATTCCGCTCCGTGTGAAGCCAAGCGTGCCGTCGCTGCCGGAGGTCGGATCGAAGGGATTGATGTCGGTGAAAGGACGCCAAGTTTGACCGTCCCAGAAATCCCATTTCGCGAGGATGGGAACATTCGCCGCGGGGGACAATTGAAATTCAATGTCAATGCGCGAAGATCCTGAGAAGGACAAGACGGTGTCGTGTGCCAGATAGAATTCGTGCGGCACAGGGCTGCGCGGATTGAATAGCTGGAAGGTGCGTTTACCGGCGACGTCGCCGGAATGGACTGCGTAATTATCCTGCGCGGGCCATACGGTGACGACGTCGGTCAGCCTGGCGGCGGCCATCGCGCCGTCCTGCTCAGTTTCGAAGATGAGGGGCGTGGCCTGCGTGGTCAATTTTGCTGAAAGCCGGGTGCGCGCCGGGATCACAGCGTTGGCGCTATTCGGCACAGGCAGAAAGACCACCGGGGCTCGCGAAGGTTGAGGCGGAATCTGCTCCACTCCAAAGGTGTCGAGAAAGGCGAGCAGATTCTTGTCAGGCGCCTGGTTGAGGCGGCCGATAGAGGACTGCATATAACGCGAGAAGACCTGATACAACGCGTAGGCCGGTTCACCCTTGGCCGGCGCGAGCTCAGGCGTCCAGGCCGGTTGCAAGGTCAGCAGCTCGTTCATCACATCGGAGGCGCTGCGAGAGTCGAGTGTGGGCGTGGTATTGAGCTTCACGTGGGCTGGCCCTCTTCGAGATAGAACGGATAGACAAGGTTGGCGACGCTGTTTGTGGAGCGAATCACGTAAGTGATGTTGATGTAGAGAACATCGATGGAGGGCTGCGCCGGCGGCGGCACAATGACGCTTTGCACGTTGATCCGCGGCTCGTAGTCGATGAGGGCTTCGCGCACGCGAGTCTGAAGGCGGTTACAGGTGGACAAATCCGCCGGCTCGAAGACGAAGTCGCGGAGGCCCGCGCCGAAGTCGGGCCGCATGACTCGCTCTCCCGGGTTGGTTGCGAGAATGATTCGAATCGACTGGCGGATGTCTTCGTCGTACGACACCATGGCCATGGAGCCGCGGGAGTCTGCGGCGGGCGGAAAGGCCAGCCCGGAACCGAGGAACGACAGCTTGGCATCGATGCTTGCGGGCACGGTCTCAGCCTCCGATGTTTACGTTGAGTGCGCCCATCATGATGGGGGCACCGCAGCCGCTGAGGTCGCCGACCCGTGCGGCAGGACGTTTGCCGATCATCACGGTCGCGCTTCCCTTCGCAATGGGGTTCGG
>NZ_JBARMD010000345.1:0-2110 GCF_049802275.1 Occallatibacter sp.
AAACCGAGCAGGAACTCCAGATGTACATGCCGCTGGCCGCGGCGCCCACATGGCTGAGCTTTTCATTGATCGTGGTGGTCATGAATGACTCGAATTCGCTCTGGGCGGTTGCAGGGTCGCTATTCCCACCGACCGCGCCCATCATTATGTTCCTGCGCATGGCCTCGCAGATTCCTCCAGCATGGCAATTCGCCGTTTCCATCGCCCTGCTGGTGCTCAGCATCTGGCTGGTTCTCTGGATCTCCGCAAAGCTCTATCGCGTCGGCATCCTGATGTACGGGAAGCGCGCCACACTTCCTGAACTGGTCCGCTGGCTGCGCTATAGCTGAGAAGCTGCCTGGCAATCAACCAGTTCTCGAGGTGAGCCGGTCCTCCCGGTCTAACCCGTGTCGCCACCTCTCTCTCACCCGAACGCCCCAGCCCGGGAAGTCCCAACCTCACTTGTCGTTGGCCACTTACCCATTCGTGTGATTGAATCTAAGGCTCAGCCCCCTATGATTGCCCATGACTTAGGTAATAGCTTCTCACCAAGGATTTGGTCGGTGTATTGGAACTTTGGTCAAGACTGTCTCGACGTTAGCTGCCATGTCAGAAGTTGGGGGCGGCTACCCTGCAGGTTGCGTGAATCCTCCAGAGGGCTCGCAACCCGTAGCCTGTTTTCCCGACAGCATCCTGATAACCGCGTGTTGAGCATACTCCAGTGCCCAGGCACATGGCGGCGATAAGGATTACACCTCGCGTAGAATCAGGGAGATGACCGATCAGGACAGCATCAGATTCACAATAGGCCAGCGGATTGTGCTGTCGGTCGTTCCGCGGATCGTATGGGCGCTGCTTTGGGTTGTGGGACTGACATGGCGCTTTGAGGTAATCGCGGAAGACGGCGTGATACCGGTCGTCTTCGGTGAAAAGGCGGGACCGGAAATCTATTGCTTCTGGCATCAGTGCGTGCTGCCCTGCACCCTCTATTTCCGGCGCTCCGGTGCAGTGATCCTCATCAGCCGCAGCTTCGACGGCGAACTCATCACCCGCATCTTGCGCATGTTTGGTTTCGACGCTGTGCGCGGGTCAAGCTCACGAGGCGCACGCGAAGGCCTGCTGGGACTCAAGAGTGTGATCGAGACCGGACGCACGGCAATCTTCACCGCCGACGGGCCGCGCGGGCCCATCTACGAAACCAAGATGGGGCCGATCAAACTGGCGCAAACCACGGGTGCGCCTATAGGCGCCTTCCACCTGCAGCCGGAACACGCCTGGACCTTGAGTTCGTGGGATCGTTTTCTGGTTCCCAAGCCCTTTACGCGAATCATCGTGAGTTGGGCGCAGTGGACGCGCGTGCCATCCGATCTTCCGGCTGTGCAGTTCGAAACCAAGAGGCAAGAACTGAATAACGCCGTCGAACGCGCGCGGCTGCGTGCCCTCGCGCACCTGGGACAACAAGCATCATGAGCGATCTGCGCGTTGCCGATTTCGATTTTGAGCTTCCTGAAGAACTGATCGCGCAGGAACCGCCCGCGGGGCGCGGGCAAAGCCGCATGCTTGTGATGGATCGCGCTAGCGGGGGATTGCGCGACAGCCAGTTCAACGAATTCCCTTCCCTGCTGCGAGCCGGAGATCTGCTGGTGCTGAATGACAGCCGGGTGATCCCAGCGCGGCTCTACGCCCGTCGAACGCTGCGCCGTGAGAAGGAAAAGCCCACTGGCCGCATCGAAGTGATGTTGACCGAACCAGCTGGCGAGAATCGCTGGCACGCGCTCGTTCGTCCCGGCCGCAAGGTGGCAATCGGCGAGCGCCTTGTGTTTCCTGATCAAGACGGCACGATTGTTCTCGAAGCCGAGGTGCTCGAGCGAGGGCAGTTTGGAGATCGGTTGCTCGAGTTTGCGCCGGTCGAGGACTTCTTCGGAGCTCTGGACCGCATTGGCCACGTACCGTTGCCGCCTTACATCCATCGCGAAGATGGGACTAGAGACCGAGAGCGCTACCAGACGGTCTTTTCGCGAGAGCGCGGATCGGTGGCAGCGCCGACAGCCGGCCTGCACTTTACACCGCAGATGCTGGAGCGCATCGCCGCGCGAGGAGTCGAGATGGCGCGTGTGACGCTGCACGTGGG
>NZ_JBARMD010000346.1:0-1677 GCF_049802275.1 Occallatibacter sp.
CATGCAGACCATCCAATTGCAAAGCGCCGCTTTTACCATGGCAAGCCAAAGGCCATTGATCCCAAGCTTCTCGTAGCCGAGCGTTTTGGCTTGGGCTGCGGCGACGATCAAAGCGGCTGCGCCAGTCGCCGGACCATGGTGAAACTGGGTCTGCACTGCGGTATACATCCATGCATACAGGCAGCCACCAGCCAGATTTCCCGCAAAGACCCAGAGGAGATTTCCCAGGACGCGAAGCAGACTAGTCTCACCGGCCAGCCACGCCGCGGGCAACATGGCGAAGCTGCCTGTGACCAGTTCCAGGCCAAGAATCACGATCAGTGCGAAGCCAACAGGAAATAAGACAGCGCCTATGATGGGCGGCAAGCCCTGGGCATTTGCGGTGAACGCTACGGTGGTGGCAAACCCGAGCAGGGCGCCGGAGAGCGCTCCCCGCAACAACAACTGGCTCACAGGCAGCCTCGACTTCACCGCGCCATTGGCGACAAAGCTCCCGGCAACCTCCGAGGGGCTGATGTAATCCATAACCATTCCTCTCATTCCGATCTGGGTGTCTGATTGCACAGACGCGCAGACGACGTGCGTCTGCAAATATCGGCATTGTGATGTTTTGGGATGCTCAGCGGAGAGCGGGGAACAGCTGGATCGAACAGCGGACACAGCGCGGTGTCCTGAGGCACTGCTCTATAGAACCTCTATCATACCCTTGATCTCAACTCAAGCAAAACTTACAAATTGAGAGGTGAACAAATTAAACAAGTGTGAAGCTGCACGAGTTAAGCAAGCGTCTTACCTAATCGATCCGTCATATTGCAATCACACCAGATGCACGCTATCATTCGAATATAGGAGAGACTACGAAGTCTTCTCTTGACCTCTGAACCCTGCACCATGCCGTGCAGCGGCCCTCCACTCCGACAGTTAAGTACGTCCCCGCTCCGCGATGAGCCTTGAATCCTCCGCATTACTTGCGGTGTTCGATTTGGTCTCGACGCCGATTCGCGCTTGCGGCGCGAACGCGTCCGGAGAGCGTCCCAGCCAATTCACTTTGGTTGCGGCTTCATTTGAGGACATTCGGCATGGAAACACCGGCATCTCTCAACTCGGCAGGGTTTACCCCAGAACAGAAGGAATATCTTCTTGGCTTCTTCGCGGGTGCGACGCAACGTAGCGCGCGGCCGTTTGTTGGCTTCACCGCAAACGGTCTGCTCACCGGCGATCCGGCCTCCGGGACAGTGAATCTGGCGGAACCTGCAGAGGAGAAATTTCACGGCACGCCCGTGTCAGAGCTTTGCAAAGAAGAACGCTGGAAGCATGAGCAGAATCCTCTCGATGTCTGGAATAAGCTCGTCGCGCACGCCGACGACAATCGCGCGCCCGCGCCGGATGACAATTTTCGTTTCAAATTCCATGGTCTGTTCTATGTGGCGCCGGCCCAGGATTCTTTCATGCTTCGCCTGCGACTGCCCGGAGGGGTCGTCAAGGCGCAACAGATGCGCGGCCTTGCGTCGATGGCTGAGGAGTGGGGCTCGGGCCGGGCTGACATTACTACCCGCGCCAACCTGCAGATCCGCGAATTCCAACCGAAGAACATCGTTCGCGTGCTGGAGAAGGTTGATGCGCTGGGTATGACTTCGCGCGGCGCTGGCGCGGATAACATCCGCAACATTACAGCCT
>NZ_JBARMD010000347.1:0-11634 GCF_049802275.1 Occallatibacter sp.
CGGTTGCGGCGATGCTGGCCATGCGGCGCGGATCGCGGCTGCCGCCGAGATCATTGCGCGCTCGATCGAGAACCTGGCCGGTGGTGGGGCTGGCTTGCTCCCAGAAGAAGAGACATCCCTGGCGCTCGAGGTCGTCGAGGAAGGCTTCATCGCCATTTCTCGCCTGCCATGAAGCCGCGCTTAGGAGTTTTGACGGCAGAAGCGCACACCCGCCCGCAGCGGCCAATGATTGCAGGATCTGTCGACGGGTTATGAATTGCCAAGGTGCTTCAGGATTCAAAGCTGGAACTCCTGTTTTGTTCCGAGTGGTCCGAGTCTGGAAGCGCAATCGATTGCGCACGGCCAATTTCTATCATTCTGAAATTCCATCGTCAACATATTTCGACGATGCATTCAAAGGAAAAGCCATGCCGTGGTTCATAAGAACAGCGCGCTTCCCCCCGGCATGTCCCCGAGAAGATTACTTGCGCCTGCTGTTGAGTGCATTCAGCTTGCTTTTTAGCTGCTCGAGTTTTTGTCCAGCTTCGCCCAGCTTTCCCTGTGCGGTAAGGCGCTGATAGTCTTCAAAATCTCTCGCCGCGTCATGGATAAGCGTGTTGAGATCTTCGGACTGCCCAGTGGGATTGGTTGCAATCGTGGTCTTCGATAGTTGAGCGCCGGTTGACGGTTCCGAAGTGAGGCTGGAGACTTCTCCGCCGAAGAGTGAACGGAGAGCAGCCTCGAAAGTCGAGCCGTAGGCGAGGCGATCCTGCAGCGCAAGCACGACAAGACGCAACTCCGGCATGGGGCTACGTTCGGCCTGCAGGTAAATGGGCTCGGCGTAGATGAGAGCCTTGCCGCACGGAATGACGAGGAGTGTGCCGCGACGCACGTGGGATCCTTGCTGGTTCCACAAGGTAAGCTGTCCGGATAATTGCGCGTTCTGGTCAATCCGCGCTTCCACCTGGAGGGGACCGTCGACGAGACGCGTCTTTGGAAAGTTGTAGACGACGGAGGTGCCATAGTTCGCGCCGTCGCTGCGACCAGCGATCCAGCCGATCAGGTTATTGCGATTCGAGGGCGTGAAAGGAAGAATCTCAATGAATTCGACAGACGACTCTCCGGGCAGTTTCATCAGTACGAAGTTCGGATCCATCGGTTGTGTGGCCTGATCGCCTGACGATGTCATGCCGACCTCGGAGGCGACGGTCCAGAGATCTTCGCGGTTGTAAAAGACGACCGGATCCGTCATGTGATAGAGGCCGTATGCAGTGGCCTGAAGGCGCAGGAGCAATTCGGGATAACGCACGTGCCTGCGAAGATCGGCGGGCATAGTCGAGGCATCTTTGAACAATTGAGGAAAGACGTTGCGATAGGCAGAGATGATGGGATCGCTGGGATCGAAGACGTAGAAGCTTACATTTCCGTTATATGCGTCGATGACAACCTTCACGCTGTTCCGGATGTAATTGATCTGATCATTTCCCAATGCAAAGTGAGTCGAGTAGGGGTAACTGTCTGATGTCGTGAATGCATCGAGCATCCACGATAGCCTTCCGTCATCGCCCACTACGATGTACGGATCAGAATCGAAGGTGAGAAATGGGGCGAGCGCCTTAACGCGATCAAAGACGTTACGCCGCATCAGCAATCGGCTCTCTGGGTTGATGTCGTCGCTGAAAGGGAGCTTGGCAAGGTCGTCCCGGTCGAACGCGATCAGGGCGCGACGAAGAAATCCACCCAACTCGATGCCGCCGTTTCCCTCATAGGTGGTCATGCTGTTGGTTTCGCCCTGCGGATAGTCGAACTCCTTCTGGCGGGTTTTAACGTATACGTCGGTGTTGGTAAGCTGGCCGAAATAGATTTCCGGTCGCTTTACCTGGATCGACGGCACCGTGCTCTGGATGGGCATATTGCTGAGGAGCATGGTGGGCAGGCCCTCGGGCGTGAACCCGTTTACCGAATTCATGGTGATGCCGTAGCCGTGCGTGTAGATGAGCTTTTCATTGATCCAATTGCGGCTACTCTCAGGCAGCTTTTCGACATTCAACTCGCGTGCGGCGAGCATGACCTGGCGTTCTTCGCCGTTAATCTGGTAGCGATCGATGTCGATGTCGGGGAAGTCGTAGTAGGTGCGAATTTCCTGGATCTGCCGCAGCGTATCCTGCAGTGCGTGCCAGTCCCAGAGGCGAATGTTCTGGAGAGTGGCCTGGTTATTCGCGGCATCGGCAGCTTCAACGGTGATCTCGGCAGGAAACTCGTGCTGCGCGACCTGATCGAGGTTGAAGGCCTGACGTGTGAACTGGATGTTGTGGCTGATGTACGGCTGCTCGCGGACCAGTTCGTTGGGCTTGACGATGAAACTGGTCATATACCAGGCAAAGGCCTGAATTACAAGGAAACAGAGCACGGCCGGCACAGGCGCAGCAACGAGGCGACTCACACGCGGGCGCAGGACGATGTTGGTTGCGGCAATCGCGGCGCCAAAAATGAGGGCGGCGCAGATGACGAGGGCTCCGCCGAGAAGAAGGTGATCATCGGTGTACGTCACGCCGCCGAATATCGTGTAGTCGGTGAGAATCCGATCGAAGCGGCCAAGCCACGTTCGGAATGCCACAACGACGAGAAGAAATGCGAAGGAGGCCGAAAGCGCACGCCATGGAAATGTGGATATGCCGTAGGTATGGTCCTTGAAGATCTGCGAGCTGCCGGTCAATAGAAGAAAGAGTCCGGCGATTGCGCAGCTAAAGATGGCGAGCATGAGCAGCCAGCCGAAAACGAACTGCAGGGCGGGTAACGTGAAGAAGTAGAATCCAAGGCTCTTGCCGAAGATGGGATCGTGAACACCGCTGCCGCTCGATCCTGCAAACCAGTACAGGGCGAAACGAGACCACTCGCTCATAAAACTGGCAGCAGCGAGGAGAGCGATGAATGCCGATACGATGAGTGACCCAACGCGTAAGACGAGATCGACCGGAAGCTCGAATGTGCGGCTGCCGAGGACGACGGTTCCGGCGTTGCGCAGTTCTTCGCGGCAGCCGCGCCTAAGCGCCGCAAACCAGCCGTATAGGAAGAGGAATGTCAGGACGAAGGGAAGGGCGAATGCGATCCACTTGAACTGGAGTGTTCTCCAAAACACTTCTGAATAGCCGAGAGATGAAAACCAGAGCGAATCGACGTAGTAGGAGATCGCGGTTCGTGTGCTGAAAAGGACGACAAGAACAGCGAGGGCCACCCAAAGGAAAGCGCGGCGGTGCTTTATGGGTGGCTCTTCTCGAATTGGATATACGACGCGCTCGTGAATCACGGTTACCAGCTTCCGCCGGTCTTCTTAGAAGGCGATATCCGGCAAGCGCAATTGTACTGCGCTCGATTACGAGGCGATTGGATTAACAGATGAAACGTCGCACTTCCGCGGAAAACTTGCCTAGCGGAATGCGGCAACAGATCTCTTGACATGCCGTAGTTGGTGGGAAAGATCAAGACTGCTGTTCTGCCACGAACTTGAAGACGAGACTAAGAAGATCACGAATAATACCGCCGGAAGGGATGATCATAAGGGGGCCTTGGCGCAGACTTGCGCATCTCAGCTGACCGTGATGTGAGTCACACGTAATTGAGGTTTGCCGCCGAGTGTTTTGGGCGAAGCCAGTCAAGTGCTTGAGGGGTAAACGCCTTTAATAGAGTCGGCACGCGATCAGCGCAGGGTTTACTCTTCGAGTCACCACCCAGAGTGACGGGTTGCACAGACTCGATGGAACTGAAGTCATCGAATAGAAGTATTAAGGGCAGGGAAAAGCGAAAGACGGGGTGGTCTGCACGAATTATTCGGTCGATATGGAGAAAGAACTACTTCATCTTTGGTGCGCGAATCCGGAAGATTTCAAGCCGGCTACGATTGCCGAAGCATGCGCGACGATGTTGAGCGAAGAGGAGCGCGCACATTGGCAGGCCTTCCGCTTTGACAAGCAGCGCTGCGAATACTTGACCACTCGCGTTCTCGTTCGCACTGCGCTCTCTCACTATCGTCCCGTGGCGCCTTCTTCGTGGCGTTTTGAATTGAAAAAGTATGGCAAGCCATTTATTGTTCCGGATTGCGGATTGAGATTCAATCTGTCGCATTCTCCGCGACTCGTGGTTTGTCTGATTTCTCACGGGACTGAAATCGGAGTCGACGCAGAGCCATACGAGAGTGGGGTGAGGATTGTCGAGCTCGGCCACGAGGTTTTCTCCCCGATGGAATTAGCGCAATTCGTGGGAATGCGCGATGCCGAGAAATCGGATCGCGCCTTGTCATTGTGGACGCTGAAGGAGGCTTACCTCAAAGCGAGAGGAATGGGACTGACCCACTCACTGAACAAGGTCTCTTTTCTGTATGGCGGGCGGGCGGGGATACGTCTGGAATTGGATTCGCCTCTGGATGAGAAGGCTGATGGTTGGCTTTTCAGCCATCTCGAACACGCTGGACATCGCATCGCCGTGATGGCGCAAGGGGCATCTGCTTTCGATCTTCAACTGATTGAGATGCGCCCGATGCCGGTCAGCGCCAACTATCTGACTACGGCGCCAGGACAATGGTATCCGCTTATCACTGAGGATCAGGTCCGGGCACCTGGGGAACTTGACAACTCCTGATCGCTTGAAGCGATTTCGTGGAGCCGGCTTACGAGCTGAGTCACGGGGAAACTTTCACAGGCACAAATGCCCGGTAGTCCGCTATCCGGCATTCGAGGAGTATCAACGATGGGTTTGATCGCGACAATATCAGAAGCCGTTTCGCCACCCAGGATTCTGGCCGATCCTATGCGCATGTCGATCCTTGCGGACGAATTGACGCGGTGCCAGTACACACTCTCGAATTGCGCGAGGCGCCTGGGCGTTTTTCCGCGCCTCGGCGTCAATTTCTGGTCGACGCTCCGACGCAAGTGGGAACCTAATGAGAACGATCCCGTTGACTGCCTTTTGGAACTCTTAATCGATGGGCGCGAAGTGCCGATGGATCAGCTCAGGCGGCACCTATCCTCAGCTTTTGTCGACACGATTATTGAGACTGGACTCGCGGAAAAGGATGGCTCGATTCTGTATTCCAGGTTGTGCCTTTTCCCGTGCTACGGAAAGTTCATAGTTACCGACCGCGCATGTAAGAACATAAGCATCAACCAGGTGATGTGGCTTTGGGGGGAGAGTTTTATTCTCGGCGGAATGGTAAAGCGTGATCCAAGAAAGCGCGCCATCGATTTGGGAACGGGCTCCGGTGTGCATGCGATTCTGGCCAGCGAACACTGTGGGAGCGTTGTTTGCGTCGACATCAGCCCGCGCGCGCTCGAGTTCGCGCGATTCAACGCCGCCATGAACGGGATTAGAAACATGGAGTTCGTCTTGAGCGATCTTTTCGATTCTATTGACGGAACCTGCGATTTGCTGCTCGCAAATCCTCCCTATCTTCCCGATAGCGGTAATCATGTGGGAGAGAACTTCTGGAGCGGAGGCGTCGACGGTTGCAATATTCTATGCAACATCGTTCGTGCCATCCCTACGCGGCTAGAGAAGAGTGGGACAGCCAACTTAATAACCCTCTATCCCATGCTTCCCGGGGTGTCCATCAAGGAGCAATTCAATGGCTGGTTGCAAGGCACGCTTAGCCATTACGAAGTGCTGGACTATACATGGCCGGTTCCACACTACCAGGACCTGCTTTCGGAAAAGCCGTTTGAAGGCGACAAGTCCGCCTGGCGCTTCGGAGTGGTTAGTTTGCGGCGACTCGAGAGCGACAAGGGCTGGTGGAAGGAAGCCGGCGATGGCTGGTTCTTTCGCGAGGATGGGAGCTGTTGTGTGACTGCCGACCACGACCACTTGCGAGCATGCGCGCGGTCTTCGCACACATCAGCAAAGTAGCTTGGCGAGTGACTCAAGATGGCAGGATAGCGTTGAGTGCCTTAGCGAAATTGTGAACATAGGGTTCAAAGAGCATGGAAATATGCCCGCTGAAGATGTCGTGTATCTCCACGCCGCCTCCAGCGTATCGACCCCAGCCCAGCGTTGGGTGTTCGCGTGATCCGAGACTTTCCCCGCGATCTGTCGCCCTGAAGAGCGTGATTTTTGCCGGATAGGACTGAAAGACATAACGCTGAAGGGCCCGTATGTGAGCTTCCTCGGCCTGAAAATAATGCAGCCGCATAGGCAGTTGGCGACCCGCGAGTCGATAGCCGGCACACTCCACTATCCGAATGCGGCGAGTAAGCAATAGCTTCGCATATGCAATCTTTCCCGAGAGTACCCGCATAAAAAACCTCAAGCGGCCTTTGTGCAATCTCTTCAAGAATGAATGGAGCTTGGTTCTGGTTTTTAGAGGTTCAGCGCTCCCGGGAATGCCGGCGTCAATGAGGACGAGCAACGCTGGCTCCGCACCTTGCGCGCTGAGTTGTCTGGCCATTTCAAAGGCTATATGTCCACCCAGAGACGCTCCCGCCAGCAAATAGGGCCCGTCTGGGTAAAAGGCTCGAAGCTCGTTGACGTAGATTGAGGCCAGTTCCTCAAGGGTCGTCTCGCGAACTTCGCCGGCGACGAGAGGAGACTGGAAGGCATAGAAAGGCTGATCGTGGCCGAGTGCATTGGATAGCTGCTGGTAGAAGAGGACATCTCCCCCAATTGCGTGGACACAAAACAGGGGAACGCGCGTGCCGTTGGTTTGAATGGGCACCAGCGACGACCAGATTTTTGGCTTGTCATTCGCCGGTTGCTTCTTTCTGGAAATCACCTCGGCGAGATGGGGCACAGTCCGCGCTTCAAAGAGGACGGCCAGTTCAAGGTCCACCTGATACTTCTTCTTGATCTTGGCGAGGAGACGGACACCGACCAGCGAATGGCCGCCGAGCTCAAAGAAGTCATCATCCGGTGCCACGTGCTCGACTCCGAGCAGGTCTTGCCACCATGCCGTCAAGGTCTCGTCTATGCGCTCGTTCCCCGTCGCAACATCAGGAGCAATGGCGCGAGGCGGCTGCGGCGATTGGGTTGGTTTGATGGAGTTCAGATTCCCGATGGGCTCGGAGACGACCACGATCACGGGTGGGATTGAAGCGCGGAGAATACGTGTCAAGGCTCGAACTGCTTCGAGCGGAGGAATTCCGGGATGGTCGGCAACTTCGATTCGCTGCTCTCCGCCACTGAGTTCGGCGTGGCGGAGCATCCCATGGGCCGCGACAACCTCTCCGCCATCTTTGATTCGGCGCATGGTAAAGCCTTCGATCTCTGCCAATATATGGTTCTGCTCATCGAACAGGGTAATGTCGAAGATCTCAACTTCTCCATGAAGCACGTTCTCTGGCCGGGCGCGCATATGACTGAATATCCGGGAAGGAAATGTATGGTAGATGCAAATCCGCTTGTAAGAGAGCGGCAGGTGAAGATCGGCAGAGGACGCGTAGCCGTCTGTAAGGTAGAGCGCGCAGCCGGTAGCCAGATCGAGCAGGGCGGGATGCATAAGGAATGTGGAGCAGTCTGAGGAGAACCTGGCATCCAATTGCAACTCGGCCAAGCCTTCGCCCTTGCCGATATTGAGCCGGTTGATACAGCGCCATCGAGGACCGAAGTCGAAATATTGCTCCTGCCTGGTTCTGTGTTGTTCGTCAAAGGCGATTTCGAGTTCATTGCAGCGAGCAGTGACGGCCGCACGATCGATGCTCGTAGGCGGATGCCCAGAACATGGCGCGATGAGGCCGGTGGAATGCTCAACCCAATCGCTTGCCGGTACAGAGCCAGCCTTTGCGAAAATCGAGAAACGGAAGGTTCCTTTGTGTACGACGCCTTCCTCATCAAGTCGCAGTTGGACTCGAACTTCTTTGGATTCAAGAGGACCGAAGGTGAGCGGAGCAAGAAAAAAGACATTCTCAAATTGGATAGGGCCGGCGAAAGAGCCACGCGTAAAGGCCGCCGCGGCCATTTCAAGGTACCCCGTTCCGGGAATCAGGGCCTTGCCGATCTTCATCCTGTGTTCTGAGAGCAGCCATTGATTTTCGATAGAGAACTGGGTTGCATACACCTTTTCTCGGGGAGTTTCGAGCAAGCGCTGTTTAAGCAATGGGTGTGGTGAGGCGGAGCGGGCACCCATGCCGACATCGCGCCATGCACCCCAATTGACAACCGTCACCAGGCCTTTGCGGCTCAGAGCGAAAGCATCAAGAAAGGCATTGGCGGCTGCGTAGTCCACCTGTCCCGCTGGCGGGAAGATGGAACTGATGGAGGAGAACAGGACAAAGCAGCCTAGTGAAGCATCACCAAGTGCCTCTTCGAGAACCAGGGTTCCGTGCACCTTCGGAGCGAGTACGCGCGCCGCGCTCTCCGCGGTCTTCAGCATCAGCGGACCGTCGTCGAGGACACCTGCAGCATGGAAAACGCCATCGATTCTTCCGTATTGTTTTCGCGCCATGTCAACGACGGTGCGCATCTGACGAAGATTCGTAACGTCGGCGTGAGCAACCAGAAGGCCACCGCCAATAGACCGGATAGCAATGAGCTGTCGAATCCTCTGCTTATCGGCTACAGTTCCTTGTGCGTCATCGAGGAAGGCTTCCCACTTTTCTTCGGGAGGAAGCGCGGAACGACTGACGAGTACAAGGCGGGCGTTGAATTCGCGCGCGAGATGCTCAGCGACAATCAGCCCAATGCCGCCTAATCCCCCGGTGATAAGGTATATGCCTCTTTGCTTCAGCCGCGGGATTTCAGAGGTGCCTTCCAGGCTCAATTGCTCTAGTGTTTCAACAAATCTCGCACCGTTACGAAAAGCGATCGTAGCGTTCTCACGAAGCGACATGAGTTCGGCGACGATCTGGGTTGCGCATTGCTCCCGCTGGACTTCTTCCAGATCGACGTCGATGCTGCGGCAAGTGATCCCCGGTAATTCCTTCGGGATGACTCGCGCCAGACCAAGCACCACAGCGCGAGCTGGATTGCGAACCGGCTCTTCTGAAACCTGTTGCATCCGGCTGCTGACGAACGCTATGTCAGAGTTGCAAATATCCTGATCGGCCAGGGCCTGCGCCAGATAAAGGGGACTGTAAAAGCTTCGCTCCAGTGTTTCTTCAAGTCGTGGATCCCCATTCTCCGAAGTCACGGACCAGAGATGGAGAACTTTGTCGGGCTGATATCCATTCTTCACTACCTCAGTGACGAGCGCATCATAGTCCGCACGAATTTCGGGTCGTATGGTGAAGTCCCCTCGTTCTGCGTGCTTAAACGCAGTGCCGGATGCGACCAGAACCACGTCTTGGTTCTTTTCTCGCAGCGTAGCCGCGATGCGGTTGCCAAGTCCCAGTGAGTCATTGAAGATGATCCAGCAACTGACCCCGTTGATTTGTCCAGCACTCACCGGAGCGGGTTTCCAAACTCGCCGGTAGATCGGTAGCTCTTTGCCGCCACTTGGCTGCGGAGCGACCTCAGGCGAGGGCGAGATGGGCGCTTGGACTTGATCCGGCTCAATCCAGAATTTCTGATGTTCGAAGGGATAGGTTGGCAATGAAACCCGCTGCGCAGAGCCGAGTGGATGCAGCTTTGCCCAGTTAACTTTGGCGCCTTGTGTCCAGATCTGTCCGAGGGTCTGAAGTGCGCAACTAACGTCAGTAGCCGTGTCACGAGGATGCGGAAGCGATTGATACGCCTTGGCCTCTTTGCCTCCTTGTTGGCGAGCCAGAGATGTAAGCGTGTTGCCAGGCCCAATTTCAATCAGAATTCGTTCGGGCTTATGGAAAAGCTCGGAGAGACAGTCTGAGAAACGAACCGTCCGGCGAATGTGGCGCGCCCAGTACGCTGGACTGGTGGCTTCTTCTGGTTTGATCCAGGTTCCGCTGACATTCGAGAGATATGGGATGCGCGGAGGTTGAAGTGAGATGGTCGACAGCAGGCTCTGGAAAGACTCGAGAATGGGTTCCATCATTTCGGAATGGAATGCATGCGAAGTGATTAAGCGCCGACAGGCAACCGAATCTTTTGCAAGCGTCTCTTCAAACGCCGCTATTGCGTCCGTGGGACCGGAAACTACGCATAGTCTCGGATTATTAACGGCGGCGAGGGACAGTGTGCCATTCAAATGAAGGTCCGCGACGGGAAGCGGAATGGCGAGCATCGAACCCGAGGGAAGATCATAGATCAGTCGTCCACGGCAGGCGACGATTGCGAGAGCATCTTCTAGGGAGAAGACGCCAGCGAGACATGCAGCTACGTATTCCCCGATGCTGTGGCCCACCATGGCGACTGGCTCTATCCCTAACGACATCCACCAGCGGGCGAGCGAGTACTCGATGGCGAAGAGAGCCGGCTGCGTAAGCCAGGTTTGATTAAGCTTTTCTGAAGCCGCCTGCTTGTCCTGCTCTGATGGGTAGAGCGCTTCGCGCAGATCAAGGCCGAGATGTTTAAGAAGGTGTCGCGCGCAGAGATCGAGACAATCGTGAAAGACCGGCTCGTTATCGTAAAGTTCACGGCCCATGTTGACGTACTGCGAACCCTGCCCAGAGAACATGAAGACCACCGGCGGTGCGACTTTGTCGGCGACGGCGGATACAAAGTGACGACGCCCCCCGGTTCCAACTGCGCTCCAGAGCTCACCGGAATCTTTGACAACCTCTGCGCGACGGAACAGGAATTCCTGGCGACCAACCTGGCAGGTGAAGGCAACGTCAGCCAAATTGAGCTCGGGGTGCTCGCGCAAGTGGGCAATGAGATTGTTCCAGGCATGCTCTGCCGCGGCTTCAGTCTTCGCAGAGACCGTTAAGAGTTGATAAGAACTTCCCCACCGCGACACAGTCGATTTCGGTGCTTCTTCGAGAACAACATGGGCGTTCGTGCCTCCAATCCCCAATGCTGTCACACCCGCATGTCGCGGCTTTCCGTTTGAGGGCCAGTCCGCCAACTTGTTGCTAAAAAAGAATGGACTATCCTTCAGCTCGATATGAGGATTCAAATTCTGAAAATGAAGAGTGGGAGGAAGTTGCGAGTGTTCTAGGGAAAGAATCGTTTTGATTAATCCGCCAACGCCGGCAGCCGCATCGAGGTGTCCCACATTGGACTTCAAGGATCCAATTCTGCAATAACCCTTGCGATCTGTCGAATGACGAAAGGCCAGTGTGAGTGCTCTGATCTCGATCGGGTCACCGACTACTGTCCCTGTGCCGTGCGCTTCGACATAGGAGATATCGTCGGCACTGACGCCGGAAATCTCCAAAGCCTCACGGATGACCTCGGCCTGCCCTTCGACGCTGGGCGCCAGGTATCCCACTTTGCGCGCTCCATCGTTGTTGATTGCCGACCCGAGAATCAGCGCGTGGATATGGTCGCGGTCTGCGAGGGCATCCTCGATGCGTCGCAGTGCCACAATTCCCAGACCACTTCCAAACACGGTGCCGCTGGAAGCCGCATCGAAAGATCGACAGTGGCCGTCCCGGGAGAGAATCTCTCCTTCACGATAGGTGTAACCATGTCCATGAGGGACCTCAATCGTGACTCCGCCAGCCAGAGCCATATCGCATTCATGATTGAGCAGACTCTGACAGGCCATGTGAACCGCAACGAGTGACGTCGAACACGCCGTCTGCACGTTGACGCTCGGGCCCCGCAAATCGAACTGGTAGGAGACACGTGTGGCCAGTACGTCCTTGTCGTTGCCGG
>NZ_JBARMD010000348.1:0-10230 GCF_049802275.1 Occallatibacter sp.
GCTCAACCAGTTCTTCAGCACTTACGAAGCGATTGTTCAGAATCAGATGATCGCTCACCCCAAGCTGAGCTGCCAGCGCTTGCAACTCTTCCCGATAACGCTCGCCTTCGCGTCGCCGGATATGCGGGTGCGTCACTCCTGAAACGATGTAGACAACTTTCGGATGGCGCAACAGAATTTCAGGCAGCGCCCGGATTACATTTTCAATTCCCTTGTTTGGAGACAGGAGACCGAAGGTAAGCAGAACGGATCTACCTTCGGTGCCAAACTTGTCCTTGAAATAGTTCGGATCCATGAATGGCAGGTCTGGCACTCCATGGGGAATTACATCAATCTTCCCGCCAGGAACCGAATAGACGTCTCGCAAAAGTTGCGCTGCTAACTCGCTCATGACCACCATGCGATCGGAAAGCTGAGCGATCTCCTCGAGTACATTCCGCTGATCCGCGTCCGGCTCACGAAGTACGGTATGCAGGGTCGTAACTAACGGCATCTTCAATTTGCGAAGCAACGTCAGAATGTAACGCCCTGCGCTGCCACCGTAGATGCCATATTCATGCTGCAGACAGACGAGATCATTGCCGTTGAAATTCAAGAAATCCGCAGCCCGTACATAGGATCCGAGGTCATCCTGGTCAATCTCAAGACGTACCTGCTCGGGATAACTGTAGGATGAATCCGGATCGTTTACGGGAATTGCAAACAGGCGTCCCTCCCCGTATTCGGTGGCAACGGCAGTGCACAAGTCAGTCGTGAAAGTGGCTATTCCGCATTCGCGTGGAAGATAGTTTCCGATGAAGGCGATCCGCGTCGGCAAAGGTAGTCGGCAGGCGGCTAAGGAGACTTGTAACGCCTCAGTTCCAGGAACGGTGCTCTTATCAATATTGGTTAAGCTCATTCTAGAAAACGACATCATGCCCTGCTTTCGATGCTGCACTTGTGCGCGCACTAATTTACGCGGTGCTTCAATCGGCTGATTCTCTATTCCTCAGTTCCCGGGGAGCGCAACAGTCAGCCTAAATTGCCGGGAATGTCCGCAAGGGCTTCCGTAAGCAACATCCAGGGATGAAATGCCACGCTGCCTGGCGGATCATCGTATCGAAGATGGGCGCAGAAATTTCTTCCACGAGGCCCAAGTTCGCGCACATTGGCCGAATGAGCGGATCTAGGCAATCTGGCAGGGTGCCTCCAAACCGGAGGAAGACCGAAAGCGCCTTCACCATTCCACACGTGCGGATATCGAGGAAACAAAGGCGAACAGCGGTCTGCTTCTAAGTTGGCGTGCCGCGAAGCAAGCCTTCACATCGATGTTCGTGATGATATTCACGGCATCTCCTGACGTTCGGTTGCGTGATTGAACGGTGCTTATCCGGTGCGACGCCAGGAATGCCAAAGGCGAGGAGGGAGAATGCTAGCGACTCCTTGAGGAGGGAGAATGCTAGCGACTCCTTAAGGATACGCCTTTCTCGGCTCGCGTGCCGCTGCCTCAAAGAATGCTTAATATTCAAATTCGGCCAAGGACCAGAAGTACGATCACAATCAACAAAACCAACCCCAGTCCTCCAGTTGGAAAATATCCCCAGTTTCGGCTGTGCGGCCATCTCGGCAGCGCCCCAAGCAGCGCCAACACCAGGATCACGATCAAAAGGTTCCAAGCATCTTTGTTCCTTCCCCGCGACTCTACATCCCATTTGCGTATGGAGTGGCAAAACAACTCACAACGGCAGGTCACTCATTTAAGGCCTGTCGCGAAAGGTCACTCTTCACCATCGTCATTCTGGGGGATTGGCGCTCGAATATCTGTGCAACATTGCTCAGTATCAACATCCTCAGAACCGCCGCCTCATTCATCCGGCGCGACTCGGAAAACGCTCGTGCTTAGGCTCCACACCAATTGCGAGAGCCGATACCCCACTGCGCCTCCAGCAGCTTAAGTCTCATCGCATCCCGAGCTAAGGCTTTACTGTAGCCGTAGCAGTCGCCTGTGCTGCCCGGTCCGCACGCGGCCTCTCTGCGTCAGACGTCGGCTCCGGCTTTGATGTCGGTATCGCCGTTCCTTCCGGAAAAACCAGGATCTGAATCGATCCCCAGTCTCCGTCAACGCCCGTGCTTGCACTGGTCTGTTTCCCCGTACCCAGTGTCTTCAGCTGCGTGTCATCGAATCCAAAATTCTCCACCAGGTATTTGCGAATGACCATTGCCCTCGCTTCGGTCAGAATCTGGTCCTTTTGCGTGTCGCCTTCCATGCCCGTTGAAACCACAACGACCGCAAATCCGAATTGATTCTGCGCGAGAAACTCTCCGCCGGCATTCAACGACTTTTGATTTCTCAGCTTCGCCGAATCGCGACCATCGAAGAGCTGTTTCGTCGTATACGTAAACGCCTTCACCGGAGCGCCCTGCGGCAGCCCGCCAATCCGATTCGCACTCAGATCCTCAGCGTCTTCGTATCCGCGCTTCTTAAAATAGCCGCTCAACAGGAAGTTGCGTTTCAGCGCTTCCATGTTTTCCTGAAAGTCCGTAACACCCACCTGGGCCTCGACCATCGTTGATTGCAGTGTCGTCGTTGTCTGCGCAAGGTTGTTGTAGAGTTGCTTATCGTTCACCAGTGCCCCCACTGTGCCCTGTCCCGCATCGATCTTCGCGCTCACTGAGTTCAAATGCCCAGTCGCAAGCGTTGCATTCTCGATCGCCTGCTGGCTGCCATCGAGAATGCCTTTTGTCTTCTTCAGCAGATCAGCCATCTCCAGCGGCGGTTCGCTCTGGATCATCTCGCCGTCCTTTACATCCGGCTGACCTACGGATCCAAACGAAATCGACAGGTACTGATTGCCCAATAACCCTTCTGTCTGGATCGAAGCCACCGAGTCCAGCTTGATAATCGCGCGCGTCGACTTCGCCAGTTCCATCAACACCAGGACTTTTCCCCCGGGGCGGGTCGGCAGTTTGATGCCGGTCACAGTCCCGCTGTGCACACCGCCTACCTGCACATCGGCTCCTTCAGTCAGCCCAGCCACCGTGTCGAACTGCGCCTTCAGTTGGTAGGTCGGGCGAAAAAGATACTCCTGGCTCCCGATGAGGAAGACCCCGCTACCCAGCACCGCCAATGAAACCACGATAAAAACTCCCAATCGCGCCACTCTCGACATATATCCCCTTTAAGACTGCCGCAGAAATTCCTTCACAAACCCGATCTCGCTTTTTTGAAGGTCCTCGAATGAACCCTCGATCACCACAAGGCCTTTATTCAAAATCGCCAGCCGATCGGCAATCGTCCTCGCGCTATGCAGATCATGCGTCACTACAATGGAGGCCATCTTTCGCTCCCTCTGCAGTTTCAGAATCAAATCATTGATCTCCCCTGAACTGATTGGATCGAGTCCGGCCGTTGGTTCGTCGAGCAACAAGATCTCAGGCTCCAGTGCAAGCGCTCGGGCAAGCCCCACGCGCTTTTGCATCCCTCCTGAAATGTCGGAAGGCATTTTCTCGAATCCGTCTTCCAACCCAACTTCGGCCAGCAACACCTTAACTCGATCGGTCCGTTCCGCCTTCGACATTTCTCTTCGGTGATGTTCTAGCGGGAATCCCACATTCTCCGCAATGGTCAGCGAATCGTAAAGCGCGGCGTGCTGAAAGAGAAAGCCCATCTTCTTCCGGATTGCGCCCAGCTGATCGAGGGCTAGTCCTGCGATATCCTCGTCGTGAATGCGAATCTGTCCCGAGTCCGGCTTCTCGAGCCCGACGATCATTCGCAGCAGAACGCTCTTTCCCGTGCCGCTTCTCCCTAGCACAGCAAGCGTCTCTCCGCGAGTCACGCTTAGGCTGACCCCATTCAGAACTGTTTGCGCTCCGAAGCTTTTATCCACATTCTGCACAGCGACAGCAGTTGCACTGCTCTCTTGCTCGTGCCCCATCTGCTTCGCCGCAATGTCAATGGTTGATGTCATATCTTTCCTCCAAAATGCCGAGGATGAACTAAGGGAAGACAACCAGGATGAATTTCACCAGCACTACATCCGCGAGAATGATGAAGAGCGAGCCCAGCACAACAGAGTTCGTTGCTGCGCGTCCCACTCCCGCTGCTCCTCCGCGTGTTTGCATCCCTTGAAAACACGCAATCAGGCCGATAATGAGCCCGTAGACAGTCGTCTTGAAGGTCTGCGGAAGAAATGCATTGAAAGTGGCGCCCCTGAATCCGTTTTCGATGAATTGATGAAGCGACAGAGGCTCAACCAGGGTCTGCGCAAACCACCCTGTCATTAAGCCGCACCCGTCCGCCGCAATGGTAAGCAGCGGCAACATCAGAATGCAGGCCAGGATCCTCGTCGCTACAAGGAGTCTGTAAGGGTTGATCGCCGAGGCCTCGATGGCGTCAATCTGCTCGGTCACTTTCATAGATGCAAGTTCCGCCCCGATGCCGGCACCTACTCGTCCGCTTACTACTAACCCGGTAATAATCGGACCCATCACCTGGACGACTGAATATACGAGCGTGGCGGGAAACAGCGACTTCGCGCCGAACCGGCTTAGGCTGTAACGTGCCTCCAGCGAAATCACCACGCCGATCGCGCCTCCCGCCAATGCCACCAGCGGAAGTGACTTCGATCCAACCTCATCAAGCTGCCGAATCAGCTCTCGCCATTCAAACGGCGGTGTTACTGCGGCCTTCAACACCTCCCAGGAAAACACTCCCAGGTTGCCAAACCATTCAAAGAACCCATTGATCAGATCCCAGGGAGAATCTCCCTCAGGAAAAAGATGAACGCCGCGCCGCTCAATTGTCGGCCCAGCGATGTCTGCAACCAGCGTCGACTGGGGTTCGGTCATTGGCTGGGCTCTGCCACGGGTGCTCCGCGTGTACTGTCCAAGTGCATGCGCGAAATCAGGGCGTGGGGTCCACTGTAGATAAACTCCAGAACAATGTTTGAGAACACAGAATCAAGCAGGCTGTAATTGCCCATCCTGAACGCGTCTTTTCCGTTGTATCGATTCGGATACCAGCCGTACACCGCGGCAGACGCACCCGCATATGGCGCCACCAGCGCGGGGACTGAGAAAACATGATGGCCGTCACTTCCACGGCGTGCCATCAAAGTGGACATCATCGCATAACGCAGCCGGGGAGTGATTCCGTTGCAGTCGCATCGGTAGTAGGATGTGTCTTCCTTGAAAACCGCGGCGAGCCCATAGCGCGTTGATGTCCCAACCAAAGAAATCCCAAAATCTGACCCGTATCGTTCTGCGTAACCAGCAAAGCCTTGTCCCCACTCTGGTGGCGTATTGGTTCCCTGATCAAAACCCGCAAAGAAAGCTGTGCTCAGGAAGGGATACGGACCGAAGGCATCGAAAACATAGTGGTTCAGCGTTGTTCTAGGCGACGGACGCACATATGTCAGGTCCAGGCGTCCGACTGTTGCATTTCCGGTCTCTCCCGAGGAATCTCCTGAACTTAACCCCGATTGCGACCACGCAAGAAGCGGGAGTGTCACGAAGACTACTGTGGCCGACAGGAGGACGACTGCTTGGCGGATCTTCATGCTCACTGCTTTTTCGCGCCACCGAGGGCCCCTACCGCTCCCCAGATGTCTTTGACCGAGCAGCGGGTGTTCCGTGCCCTGTTGCACCGTTGATAACGTCAAGTACTGTCCTCCGAGCGACACGCACAACTGAATCTCTGAGCGTCTTGCGCTCGGACATGTTTGCGCCCTTTTAAGATGTTTTCAGAACGGAAAACGAATTGATGGTCAAATCTGCTCTGTTTGGCAGCTTGCCCTTCTGACTAGCCGATCAGTTGTTGTGAAACTCGACCTGCGGCTTGTTCGGTGATCGTTGAATTGAGCATTCTCCGGCATACGATTTATGATCTACGGCAACATGTCCACCTTGACCGGGCTTAGCTCGCTGCCTTCTTTCAGAATCCTGGATGCAATCGCACAGCTCGGAGAAAACCTAATGGGTAAGTTGCGTTCAGGGCCCGGCTAATGCAGGCTGAATCCGAATTGCGGAGCGGCTTGGCCGAAATCTATTTGGCAGTGCCGTCTTTGCTCTCGACTGCTGCACATTCCATTTCCACCTCGATACGGGATTCGTGGTTGACCTCGGCTTCGTTATTGGCCTCGTGGACGACGTCTTCCGCCTTTCCCCAGGCACTTTCAAGCTTGCCTTTTACCTGCTGAGCGATGCCCTCTAACTGCAGGTCACCAAGTCCGGCCAATTCGCCAGCCTCCCGCTTGGCGCTTCCCAGAGATTCGTCTATTGCTCCCTTAACTCGGTCTTTATTCATGAGTCCACCTCCGTGGATTGAATTGAATCTGTTTCATGATCATCCAGAACACCTCCATTCCGGTGCAGCAGAAAAGAGCCTTCTGCTCTGAGGCATGCACTTCTATTATTTCTTTAGGAGTTATGCATTCCCTTCTCCATGGTTCTGGGTTAGCGAAGATTTCTTGCGTAACAGCGAAACGGATAAGTGCTTGCGATAGGCTCGAATCGCTTTGCGAATTCTGAGGTCCCAAGCAAAGATTCGACCCCCACCGATCCAACCTCTCACGCTGGACCGCAGAATGCTGAGCAATTGGACACATGAAGTGAGAACTCAAACCCTCGGCGCGCATGCTGACCAAAAGAGCACAGCATTCGCCGGCTTGACGAGGGAGAATGACAATCTAGTTAGTCTAGCGTTGGCTGAGGAGACTCCATGCCTGAAGTTCCTGTTTACCCCTCGATACCCACAAGAATTCTGCTTCCGATCGACTTCAGCCCGTCTTCGCAGGCCGCATTAGAAATGGCCTCTGACCTCGCCCAGCACTTTCATGCAGAACTCTATCTCGTAAACGTGATTCCGGAGTTCCCGACCACGACAATTCCAGACCTCATTCCAGAAACCGCCTTCCTCCAGAAGGCGAGAACATACGCAGAGCTCCATTTGTCCAAGTGCAAGGCGGCTCTCGTAGCCAAAGGAGTGAAGTCGATTTTCAGCGTTGAAGTCGGAAATGACATAGTCGGTAACATTATGGAAGTGGTCGATCGCGAGCATATTGACATGATCGTGATCTCCACTCATGGCATCTCCGGTTGGCATCCGCTGGTGTTCGGCTCGATTGCTGAAAAAGTCGTGAAACTCGCCCAGTGCCCGCTGCTGCTTCTTCGCTCAGTCAAGCCTGAATCGGAGGTGAAGACGGCCTCAGGCCGCTCAATGGAATGGTGGTAGTCAGATACCTGTCACAAGTGATCAATTGTGAGCTCAAGTGGATCTGTCGCAGCTGGTTACGGCCGTTGCAATAGATAAAGCCGCACCGCGCCAATCGACAAAGAGAGCAATAGTGAACAGAATCTTGGCCGAGTGAAGGTTCACAGTGATAGCAGGAGAAAACCACATGCCGGAACAATTTGAGAACTCAGAAGCAACGAAGCTGGAAGGCGAGACGGCCTCGGACGCATCAGCCGAGAAACAAATTGAGCGCGTCGCTGAGAAGGCCGCGGAGAAAGCCTCGAAAACCGAGAACAATTTCGACAAGGATCACTCTCTGTTTTCAAAATAACAATTCGCGGAGACTCCAACCTGAATTGAGCCGCTCAAATCGATTACCAGCGTGGCGTCTTCCGGCCTGCCTTGATACAGGTGCCCGCGTGAGGGGCACGATTTGGAGAATCATTTCAAGTGACACTGATTGCTGAAAATCCCCCGTCAAAGCCCGTTTCCAAGGACGATCTCAAGTCGCTGTCCATGCCGGAGTTGCAGAAGAAATTGGGGTCCTCCCCAGACGGCCTGAGCCAGGCCGAGGCTGAGAAGCGGCTGACTCAATACGGGCCCAACGAGATTACTGAGAAGAAGACCAATCAATTCTTAAAGTTTCTCTCGTATTTTTGGGGTCCCATTCCGTGGATGATTGAAGGCGCCGTGATCTTGTCGGCGCTGGTTCAGCATTGGCTTGATTTCTTCATCATTCTTCTTCTGCTTTGTTCCAACGCAGTGGTCGGATTTTGGGAAGAACACCAAGCCGGTAACGCCATCGCAGCTCTAAAAGCGCGCCTTGCAATCCTGGCTAAAGTTAAGCGTGACGGCAAGTGGCAGAACCCCAAGGCAAGTGAGTTGGTGCCTGGAGATGTTGTCCGACTGCGGCTGGGCGACATCGTACCGGCCGACGCGCGCTTGCTCGATGGCGATCCCATCGAGGTGGACCAATCCGCCTTAACAGGCGAATCATTGCCGGTAACCGCCAAGCCGGGCACCGCTGTCTACTCGGGATCGATCGTCCGTCAGGGCGAAATCGACGCAATGGTGTATGCCACCGGAACGAATACCTACTTTGGCAAAACCGCGCAGATGGTGCAGGAGGCGAATACCGTAAGCCATTTCCAAAAGGCAGTCTTGAAAATAGGAGACTACCTGATCGTGCTGGCGGTAGCGCTGGTCGTTTTGATTTTGATTGTCGCGCTTTTCCGCGGGGACAAAGTTCTCACTACCCTGGAATTTTGCCTTGTGCTCTTGGTGGCCGCGATTCCGGTAGCCATGCCGACAGTACTTTCCGTGACGATGGCAGTCGGTGCGCGCTTGCTGGCGAAGAAAGAGGCGATTGTCACCCGTCTGTCGGCGATTGAAGAACTCGCGGGCGTGGATGTGCTCTGCTCGGATAAGACCGGTACGCTCACACAGAACAAACTGACCCTGGGTGTTCCCTTTACCGTGGACGGAAATGCACCGGATAAAGTCATTTTCTGGGCTGCACTCGCATCGCGAGCCGAAGACAAGGACACCATCGACCTTGCAGTGATCGGTGGAGTGAAGGACGACAAGGAGCTGAAGAGCTTCAAGATACTTCACTTTCAGCCCTTCGATCCTGTACATAAACGCACCGAGGCCACCGTCAAAGGAGCAGACGGAAATCAATTCTTTGTGACCAAGGGAGCTCCGCAGGCGATTTTGCAGTTGGCTAACAACGCGGACGAGGTCAAGGCCGCAGTCGAGACCGCCATCAATGACTTTGCGGGACGCGGCTTCCGCTCGCTGGGCGTCGCAAGGGCCGACGAGGAAGGCAAGTGGAAGTTTGCCGGCATGTTGCCGCTGTTCGATCCCCCGCGTGAGCAGGCCAAGGCGACGATTGCGAGTGCCCGGGAGATGGGCGTGGACGTCAAGATGGTTACGGGAGATCAGATCGCCATCGCCCGGGAGACCTCGAAGCAACTTGGATTGGGTACTAACATACTGGATGCCGGTGCCCTGGGTGACATGAAGAAGCAAGAGTCGCCCCAAACCGGGGAAGCCATCGAAAAGGCCGACGGATTCGCGCAGGTATTTCCGGAACACAAGTACCACATCGTCGATATTCTTCAACGGCGCGGCCACATCGTGGGTATGACCGGCGATGGCGTCAACGACGCTCCCGCGCTCAAGAAAGCCGATTGTGGAATCGCCGTCTCCGGCGCCACAGACGCCGCACGGGCAGCCGCATCGATCGTTCTGCTTACGTCGGGTTTGTCGGTGATTATCGATGCAATCAAGGAGAGCCGCCGAATTTTCCAGCGGATGAACAGCTACGCCATTTACCGCATTGCCGAGACGCTGCGCGTACTGTTCTTCATGACGCTCGCCATTCTGGTATTCAACTTCTATCCTCTCACCGCTGTCATGATCGTGATGCTGGCTTTGCTCAACGATGGCGCTATTTTATCCATCGCCTACGACAATGTTCGTTACAAAGACAAGCCCGAAGCGTGGAACATGCGCCTCGTCCTTTCGATCTCCACAGTGCTCGGCGTCATTGGAGTAGTCTCGGCGTTCGGTCTCTTTTATCTGGGAGAACGCGTCTTTCACATCGACCGCCTGCATATCCAAACCTTGATGTACTTGAAGCTTTCCGTGGCGGGGCACTTGACCATCTTCCTAACGCGCACGCGTGGCCCTTTCTGGTCCATACGCCCCGCTCGGATTCTCTGGATAGCGGTGCTTGGTACACAGACCATTGCGACGCTGATTGCGGTCTATGGCTTGTTCATGGCCCCGCTCGGCTGGAAGTGGGCAGGATTCGTTTGGGCCTACGCTCTGGTCTGGGCCCTCATCAATGACCGCGTGAAACTGCTCGCTTACCGTATCTTCGATCCGGCCAAGCCTGCGCTGCTTTCCAGGAAGCCTGTAGATCGCACTTCTGAGATCGCAGCCCGCGCTTATGAGATTTATCAGCAGCGAGTCCATGGCGAGAGTCAGCAGGACCAGGACTGGCTTGAAGCGGA
>NZ_JBARMD010000349.1:0-8331 GCF_049802275.1 Occallatibacter sp.
CTCTATGGCGACGGACACACTTCCTCACGCGAGCATTATTGGCGCGAATGTGCCTCGCATCGACGGGCCCTTAAAAACCAGCGGAACCGCGCGCTACGCCGTCGATCATCATTTCCCGGGTCTTGCACACGCGGTTGCCGTGCAGGCCACCATCGGAAGCGGACGCATCCGTTCGCTTGACGCTTCACCTGCACAGAAAATGCCGGGCGTGATCCAGGTCTTCCATCACGGCAACAAAATACAGGGCGTCTACCGGCAAATCCCTCATGAAGAGGACGGCACGATGAGTGAAACGCGTCCTCCCTTCGACGATGACAAGGTCTATTACTGGGGCCAGTTCATCGCTCTCGTCGTTGCAGAGACGTTGGAACAGGCTCGCGCCGGGGCGCAGGCAATCCGTGTCGATTACGACGCCGACAAGTCGGATGTGCGAACGAATCTCGGCGATGGTTTCACCGGCCCGCGACCGAGCAGTTGGAAACGCGGCGATCCCGATCAGGCTTTGTCCACCGCGCCGGTTGTCATCGACGAGACCTATTCGACTCCGGTCGAAACCCACAATCCCATGGAGATGCACGGCACCGTTGCGGCATGGGATGGCGACAACGTCACGCTTTACGAGTGCTCGCAGGGCGTTGTCAATCACCGCACCGTGATGTCTGAGGTGCTCGGCGTACCGCCTGAAAACGTGCGCGTGATCTCCCGCTTCATCGGTTCCGGCTTCGGCGGCAAGCTCTTTCCCTGGCCGCAATCGACGCTGGCCGCGGCGGCTGCGCGGCAGCTCAAGCGCCCTGTGAAACTCTCCGTCGATCGGCGCATGATGTTTTCAAACGTCGGCCATCGCCCGCGCACCGAGCAGCGCATCCGCCTCGGTGCTACGAAGGACGGCAAGCTCACTGCGATCCGTCACGACTTCCTCACCCAGACCTCGCAACTCGACGACTTCATCGAACACTGCGGAGAACAGACGCCTTTCCTATATAGCTGCGCGAATCTCGAAGTCACGACGGGAATGGTTCGGCGCAACGTCGGTGCGCCCGCGCCCATGCGCGGTCCCGGTGCAGTGCCCGGCCTCTTTGCGCTTGAGTCCGCCATGGACGAGCTCGCCATCAAGCTCAATATGGATCCGCTTGAGCTGCACATGAAAAATGATGCCGACCGCGATGAAGGCAAAAACCTTCCCTTCTCTTCGCGCCACCTCAAGGAGTGCTATACCACCGGCGCGGAAAAGATCGGATGGAAGCAGCGCACGCCGCAAGTGGGGTCGATGCGCCGCAACGGCAAGATCATCGGCATGGGAATGGGAGCCGCTTCCTGGTCCGCCGCACGCATCCCGTGCAGTGCCAGCGTTGAACTCTGTCAAAATGGCCGCGTGTGCGTTCGTTGCGCCACGCAGGACATCGGCACCGGAACTTACACCATCTTTGCCCAAGTAGTTCACGCCAGAACCGGCGTGCCGCTCGATCGCATCGACGTTTTCCTGGGGGACACCTCGTTGCCGGCCGGACCCACGTCCGGAGGCTCCATGGCCACCAGCGCAGTATTGCCGGCCACCACCAGCGCGGCGAACGAGGCTGTGAACCGTCTGCTGCACATCGCTACACTAACGCCCGGCTCGCCATTCCACGGAATGAAACCGGATACGCTGGCCCTCACCAATGGTGTTGTGCATGCCAAGGTGCAGCCGCAAGTCGTCGGCGCTGCCTACCGTCCAAACGGTCAACTTTCGGTCAATGGAGTTCCCTTCGAAGAGCTGCTCAAGCTGGCCAACGTAGGCAACCTCATGGCTAACGGAAAAACCAACCCTTCGTTTGATGATCCCAAGGCCAAGCAGTATTCGTTGCACTCCTATGGCGCGCACTTTGCCGAGGTGGAGTGGGAGCCCGAGATCGCCCGTCTGCGTGTGAGCCGTATCTTCTCCATTTTCGATTGCGGCCGCATTATCAACAAGGGCGCGGGTACGAATCAGATTCTTGGCGCAGCAGTTATGGGCGTCGGCATGGCGTTGTTTGAAGGCACAGTTTACGACCCGCAGCGCGGCCAGCCAATCAACGGAAACTTCGCTGATTACCTTGTCCCCACCTGCGCCGATCTGCCCGATCTCGACGTCACGTTCCTCGACTACCCCGACTACATCGTCAACGAATATGGTGCGCGCGGCATTGGCGAGATAGGCATGGCCGGTGTTGCGCCAGCAATCACAGCGGCGGTTTATCATGCCACAGGCGTGCGCGTACGTGAGCTCCCCATTCGCATCGAAGACCTTTTGAAGTCGGATATTCGCGAAGCATGACGTCACGGAGCGCCCGGCTATCTGCAAATAGCGGTATGAGGAAAAAGCAAGTATGAGCACGACCCCAGCATCGATCATCGGAACGCCGACACCCCGCATCGACGGACCGCTCAAGACCAGCGGCACAGCACAGTATGCAGCTGATTTTCACTTCGAACGCATGACTCACGCGGTGCCGGTGATCGCCTCAGTTGCCAGCGGCCGCATTCGCGCACTCGATACGTCTGCTGCAGAGAAGATGCCCGGCGTCCTGCTCATTCTGCACCACGGCAACATCGGCCCGTTGTACAGGACCGTTCCCGGCGACGACAACGCGACCAACAGTGAAGTGCGGTCGGCCTTTGAAGACGAGATTGTGCGCCACTGGGGCCAGTACATCGCTCTCGTGGTCGCCGAAACCCTGGAGCAGGCCACGGCAGCAGCCGCGGCAGTCCACGCCGATTACGATGCAGAACCACCAAAGTTGCGGCCGAGCCTCGATGACTATTCCGGCGAGCGCAAGAAGGGCAGCGAGCGAGGCGACTTCGATGGCGCATTTGAAGATGCACCCGTAAAAATCGATCACACTTACATCACTCCAATTGAAACGCACAACCCCATCGAGTTGCACGCCTCGGTTGCCGTCTGGGATGGTGACCGCATCACGATGTACGAAACGACCCAGGGCGTTGTGAATCATCGCGTGGTGATGGCGCAGACTCTCGGCATTCCGGTGGAGAATGTGCGCATCGTAACGCGCTTTCTAGGATCGGGTTTCGGCGGCAAGCTGTTCCCCTGGCCGCATTGCGCGATGAATGCCGTCGCCGCGCGCAAACTAGGCCGTCCGGTAAAACTCAGTGTTACTCGCCGCATGATGTTCTCAAGCGTCGGCTATCGTCCGCGCACGGAGCAACGCATCCGCCTCGCTGCATCCAACGATGGGAAACTCCTTGCGCTCAAGCAAGATTATCTGAATGTCAGCTCCATGCTTGACGATTACGACGAAGGCTGCGGCGAAGCCACGCCGTATCTCTACAGCGTTGAAAACCTTGAAGTGACCGACGGCATTGTCCACCGCAACCTGGGCGCGCCCATGTACATGCGCGGCCCCGGCGCGGTTCCAGGACTGTATGCGCTCGAAGCCGCAATGAACGAGTTAGCCGACGAATTGAAGATGGATCCGCTTCAGTTGCGCATCCTGAATGATGCCAAGACCGACGAAGACAAGAAGATGCCGTTTTCGTCGCGCCACTTCCGCGAGTGCTTTGAAGTAGGTGCGAAGAAGTTCGGCTGGGACAAGCGCACGCCGGAGATCGGGTCTATGCGGCACGACGGAAAAATCCTGGGCTGGGGCCTCGCCGGTGCCAGTTGGGTGGCGCTGCGTCTGCCCTGCACGGCAAAGGTGGAATTCCATGCGAACGGCCGCATCTCAGTCCGTTCGG
This sequence comes from Occallatibacter sp., assembly GCF_049802275.1. Lineage (NCBI taxonomy): Bacteria > Pseudomonadati > Acidobacteriota > Terriglobia > Terriglobales > Acidobacteriaceae > Occallatibacter > Occallatibacter sp. The sequence goes on from NZ_JBARMD010000349.1 coordinate 3,715, forward strand.
GCACGCAGGACATCGGCACCGGCACCTACACGATTTTTGCGCAGGTTGTCCGCGAGAAGACAGGTATTCCACTCGATCGTATTGACGTCATTCTGGGCGACAGTTCCCTTCCCGATGGGCCCATGTCCGGCGGATCGATGGTTACCGGATCCGTGCTGAACGCCATCGCCGCGGCCTCGATTGACGCGATGAAGAAGATGACTACGCTCGCCATCAATACAGAAGGTTCTCCGCTGAAAGGCGCAAAAGCCGAAGGTGTAATTTTCGCGGATGGCCGGATTCGCAAGAGAGACCAATCGGCTGGCGGCGATCCGGAGTTTGCGGATATTTTGCACATGGCTCGCCTCAACGGACTGAGTGCGGAAGGCAAAACAATACCCACGTGGGAAGACCCGAAGGCGAAGGGTGTTTCTCTGCACTCCTACGGGGCGCAGTTTGTCGAAGTTGAATGGGAGCCGGAGATTGCCCGCTTGCGTGTGAGCCGCGTCGTTACGGTCATCGACGCCGGGCGCATCATCAATCCCAAGGCAGCTGCCAATCAGATCGCGGGCGCCGTGGTGATGGGCGTGGGCATGGGACTGCTCGAAGAGACGCATTACGATCAGCGCACTGGGCAGCCCATCAACGGAAATATGGCTGACTACCTGATGGCAACCTGCGCGGATGCGCCGGAGATTGACGTGACCTTCCTCGATTACCCCGATCCGGCGATGGGTGAATATGGCGCACGCGGCGTGGGCGAGATCGGGCTTGCAGGTGTGGCGCCGGCAATCACGGCGGCTGTGTATCACGCAACAGGAGTCAGGGTGCGCGAACTGCCGGTGCGGATAGAAAATCTGCTCCAGTCGAAAATACTGGAAGCTTGAGCGAGAATAGGAGTTCATGACCGATCTCGAGAACATTCTGCCGCTGTGGCATGAACTGGAAGCTGCCGGTTCAGACTATGTGCTGGCGACGGTCGTGGACGTGGACGGCCCCAGCTATCGCAAGCCGGGCGCGCGCATGTTGATTGCAGCCAATGGGCGCCGCGCAGGCACGGTGAGTGGCGGATGCCTTGAAGCCGAGGTTGCAAAGCGCGCATTCTGGTTTACCGAGTCGGGCCCTCAAGTGCAGCGCTACTCTACGGCGGAAGATGATGGCGACATGCCCTACGGTTCCGGCTGCGGCGGTGTTGTCTATATCCTCTTGGAACGGCGTGCCACGGCAGTGTCGCTGCTGGCAGCTCTCGAAACGGCCTTTCACGGGCGCTCGCCGCTGGCAATTGCAACGATTCTCGATGGTGCAGACATCGCTAAGCGGGTATTCGCCGGACCGACAATACCTGATCGCGGAACGGAAATAACCAACACCAAATCGAGTGCGGCGATACTTCGCAATCTCGCCGGGTTGGCGCTCGAACGGATGCAGTCAGTCGACCAACGGGTTACGGTCGATGGGCGTGTGACACGCGTCTGGGCCGACTATCGCGCCGCTCGGCCGGGGCTCTGGATCTTCGGCGCGGGCGACGATGCAAAGCCGCTTCTACGCCTGGCGCGCGAACTCGGCTGGTTCGTTTCCATCGCCGATGGCCGCAGTCACCTTGCCACACGCGAACGCTTTCCTGCTGCAGACAGAGTGACGGCCTTGCCGATCGCGACCTTACCCGATGCCGCATCATCGCTATTTTCAGACGTGAAAGATACAGACGCGGCGGTGCTGCTGACGCACAGCTTCGAGCAGGATTCGCAGATAATTGCAGGCCTGTTTGCGCGTGAAGTGCGGCCGGCTTATTTTGGCGTGCTCGGTCCTCAGCGGAGAACCCGTGAGGTTCTAGCCGAAGCCGCCACACTGCTGGGATTCTCCCATGCAACTGAGCAGGCAGAGCAATGGCTCTGGCACATCCACGCTCCCACTGGCCTCGATCTGGGCGCGGAAACTCCTGCCGCGATTGCGCTCTCGATCATCGCGGAGATTCAGCAGACGATGAACAACGGTTCTGCCCTGCCTCTGCGGCAGGTGCGCGCGTTGCATCCAGCGAAAATCCGGGCTTGACGATGCTCAGGCAGCTGCCTCTTCCTTCAGGTGTGCTTCAAGCACGTCGAGGAATTTGGCCAGCCACGCAGGATGCGCCGTCCACGCCGGTCCCGTAACAAGTTTGCCGTCGACTGTTGCATCGGCGAAGTCCAGCGAAACAAAGGTTCCTCCCGCGAGTCCGACTTCAGGCGCGCACGCTGGATAGCAATTAACCTTGCGACCTTTCAGCACTCCCGCCGCCGCAAGCACTTGTGGACCGTGGCAGAGCGCGGCGATAGGCTTGCCTTCCCTGTCGAAATGCCGCACCAGCTCAAGAACCTTGGGGTTCAGGCGCAAATATTCAGGAGCACGCCCACCGGGAACGACGAGCGCGTCGTAGCTGGCCGGATTCACCTCGTCGAACGTTGCGTTCAAGGTGAAGTTGTGGCCGCGCTTTTCTGTATAAGTTTGATCGCCCTCAAAATCGTGGATCGCCGTGCGCACCTGTTCGCCCTTCTTCTTGCCCGGACACACCGCATCCACCTTGTGCCCCACCATCTGCAGGGCCTGAAACGGAACCATGATTTCGTAGTCCTCGACGAAGTCGCCTGCCAGCACCAGTATTTTGGCTGATTTCATTGGAATATTCTCCGGTTGGAAGTCTCCGTGGTCGTATTCGGTTGGGAACGCCCTGGGCCCGATCGCGCACCGAAAGCAGTCAGACACATGTTATCTGATGGGTGAGAAGCGGTGAAGATTCAGTGCAAGCGCGCCTTCAAGTGCAGGCGAAGTCCAACCAACCGCCGGTATAACCTAGTACTTGCCATGACCGCTTCCCCAAAATCTCTCGCGGCTTTGAATGTACAGATCGTAGCCTGCGAACTCTGTCCACGTCTGCGGGCGCATTGCACTGAGATCGCGCGAGTACGTCGGCGCGCTTACGCCGACTGGGAGTACTGGGGACGACCGGTGCCTTCCTTCGGTGATCCCGAAGCGCGTGTCCTTGCGCTCGGGCTTGCGCCAGGAGCACATGGCTCCAATCGCACTGGCCGGCCTTTCACGGGCGACGGTTCGGGCGATTTTCTCTACCCGGTCTTGCACGAAGCGGGCTTCGCCTCTCATCCGCGGGCAAGGTCGCGCGACGACGGCATGAAGCTCTCAGGGCTCTGGATTACGTCGGTGGTCCGCTGCGCTCCGCCGGGCAACAAGCCATCAACGGAAGAACTGCGCAATTGCGCGCCGTGGGTAGACAAGGAGATTGCGTTGCTAAAGAATCTTCGCGTCGTCGTTTGCCTGGGACGCATTGCCTTCGATGGGCTGCTCGCGCACGAGCAGCGGCGCGGCTCGGCGATTACCCGGTCAAACTACACCTTTGCGCACGGAGCCGAGTACACGCTGCCGAGCGGGTTGAAGGCAATTGCCAGCTATCATCCTTCGCTTCAGAACACGAATACCGGCAAGTTGACGCGGCCCATGTTCTTTGAAGTGTTCAAGCGCGCGAGGGAGCTTGCCGGATTAGACTGATTGCTGTCTCCCCATGTCCCGCTGGGGGGAACAAACATTTCTACCGACCCGCACGGGTTCGATACATTGAGTTGTGCCGGACCGGACGAGGAGAAACACGATGGGGAAGGTAGTCAGCAGGATTTTGATTGCGGTACTGATGGTGAGTGCAATGGGAGTTTACGCACAGACGATGAAATCCGATCACTGGTCCACGGCTGAGTTATTGGAGCGCGCCAAGCATCTTAAAGAATTGGCGCTGAAGGGCGACGGCTCAGCCAGCGAGACTCTAGAAAAATATCCGCACCATTACACGATGCTGGCTTATCGGCAACACAGCGGCGGCGGCGAAGTGCACCAGAATTTCGCTGACATCTTCTTCATCATCGATGGGCATGCAACCGTAGTTACCGGAGGAAGCCTTGTCGAGGCGAAGACAACCGGCCCGGGCGAGATGCGCGGCAAGTCCGTCGAAGGCGGCTCACGGCAGGAACTCAAGGCCGGCGACGTGGTCCACATCCCCGCAGGCCTGCCGCATCAAACTCTGGTTGCAGACGGCGAGTCCGTTACCTATTTTGTGGTGAAGGTGGAAGAAGCCCGATAAGTTGCGGGGCACCGCTCCGGTTCAACTGTGGACCGGAGGCGGCATTTAACACTCCAAACTGACGGTTTCAACACTCCCACGCCCACAGTTCGAATTACCAAACCACGTCAGAATGTCAGTCCTTTGTCATGCACCCGCGCTCTGACGCGGTTGCAGGCAATCGTCAGAGACTTGCCGAGTCACAATACACACACCTTTTAAAAGGGCCGGATTGTCAAGATCCACCCATATATTTTTGCAGCATTAGTGGCGTTTTTTTAGGCCGCCTGATACTACTGCCGATTGTCGCCTTTTCCGCCCCTGTCACATTTGCCAGTAGCATTAAGGTCTTTCCAGGCTGAAGCTTAACCCACGCACTGTTTGCTCCGGCTGTATCAGTGGTGCGCAGCATGGCGGCTCATAAACAGCTGGCCGAAAGCATCAAGGAGAGATCATGAATTTGCACAGCAAGAACTTCTATCTATCCGTCGCGGCGACGCTGACCTTGGCAATTTGCACGTCCGTCTCTGCCCAGGGGC
>NZ_JBARMD010000350.1:0-1885 GCF_049802275.1 Occallatibacter sp.
CAATTGCTCCAGGTGGGTGCGTTCGAATCTTCGAAATCCGCCATGAACACATTCGCCCCAGAGTTCAGAGCGTTGATGACCATCTTTCTTTCCGCGGGACCGGTAATTTCCACTCTGCGATCAACCAGGTCGTGCGGAATTGGAGCTACTGCCCACTCCGCCTGGCGAATGTGATGCGTCTCTTTGGGGAAGTGAGGGAACTTTCCGGCATCGTATCGGGCTTGACGCTTATTGCGATCGCAGAGCAGATCCACTCTTCTGGATTCGAACACCCGGTGCATGGAGCGCAGAAACTCCGTTGCCTCGGGAATGAGGATTTCGCATTCAGCTGTTTTGGTTTGGGTCGCGTTTTCAAGCACTGGTACGGTAGCACTCATTTGAGGTTTCCTCTCTCTGGGCTTGTCATGGGTCTGATTTGAGGGGGGAGGGCTTCTTATCAATCGCCCGATACTGGTATGACGAAATCCGGATCAACCGCCGTCCACTCTGGTGTCGGTTCAAACTGCTCTTCTTCCGTGGATCCGGGGAGCGCCTGAAGCGACGACTGACCTGCCGCAATGGTGTTGGCGATGTCGTCGAAATAGCCTGTACCGACAAATCGCTGGTGTTTCACCGCGCCGTATCCAACCCGCTCAGCTAATTCGAATTCGCGCTCCTGCAATTGTGAATAGGCAGACATTCCAGTTTGCGCGTATTCGTGGGCCAGTTCGAAGGCGGATAGATTCAGCGAATGAAATCCTGCCAGTGTCACGAACTGGAAACGGTAACCCATCCCGGCAAGCTCACGCTGAAATTCAGAAATCTCACACTGGTTCAGTTTGGCTTTCCAATGAAAAGAAGGGGAGCAATTGTAGGCAAGGAGCTTTCCGGGATAGGTTGAATGGATAGCCGCGGCGAATTGCCTTGCCTCCCTGAGATTGGGCTCAGATGTTTCGCACCACAGCATATCAGCGTATGGCGCGAAGGCGAGGCCCCGAACGATGGCTGCATCCAAACCGCCCCGGAAGCCAAAGAATCCTTCTGATGTGCGGCGGCCTGTGAGAAAGCTCGCATCCCTCATATCGGAGGCGCTGGTGATGAGTTGTGCGGCATTGGCGTCCGTTCTCGCGATCAAGACAGTCGGCACGCCAAGCACGTCAGCGGCGAGGCGAGCGGCAACCAGTTTCTGAATTGCCTCCTGAGTAGATACCAGCACCTTGCCCCCCATGTGCCCACACTTCTTAGCGGAGGAGAGCTGATCTTCGAAGTGGACCGCGGCCGCTCCGGCTTCGATCATCGCCTTCATCAATTCGAATGCGTTAAGGGCACCCCCGAATCCTGCTTCCGCATCCGCGACGATGGGCAACATCCAGTCAATGGAGGCCTGTCCCTCGGAATGGGCAATCTGGTCCGCACGCATGAGAGCGTTGTTAATGGAACGGACCACACTGGGCACGCTGTTGGAAGGATAGAGGCTCTGGTCGGGATACATCTGGCCACCGAGGTTTGCATCTGCCGCGACTTGCCACCCGCTCAGGTAGATCGATTTCAAACCTGCCTTGGCCATTTCAATGGCCTGATTTCCTGTCAGTGCGCCAAGGGCGGCGATGTATCTCTCCTGGTGAAGCATGCTCCAGAACTTCTCTGCGCCGGCGCGCGCGAGCGAATGCTCTACGTGAACAGATCCGCGAAGACGCCTGACGTCTGCGGGCTCATATGTGCGAATCGTCCCTTCCCAGCGAGGCGAATTCCAATTGATTTCGTGAGAAGCGCTGCTGCGCATGTTCATCTCCTTGGTGTCGATTGCTTGCATCGGCTTCGCAATGTGATGTGAGTAAATCGCAATGTGACACAGGACACAAGAGCGGGCAGTCCGAATCGGACGGGTGGACACGTATACCCAGAC
>NZ_JBARMD010000351.1:0-2248 GCF_049802275.1 Occallatibacter sp.
CCCATGGCCCGCCTGCAACAAAAAAAGCAGGCGGCAGTCACCACAGGTAGGCCAGATCAACCGGCATTCCCTGCGCGATGGGTTACGGTAGAGTAGGAGTGTGGCGCAGTGAACGTTAGGCTTGGCGTATCTGTTTTCCGCCCCTTTCGTCTGGCGGTGCCTGAACGGCTTAGCCGTGATCCCTGTTTCCACACTCCCCTCATCGAACCGGACTGGCGCGTTTGGCGCATCCGGCTCTCGGGCAAGCGCTCATGCCTTCGCCCACGGCAGGTTACGCGTCAGCCCCGGCAGCCGGACCAGTTTCAGCGTCTCGTAGAGGTACTGGTTGGGGAAGCGTTTGAACCCTTGGCTTTGGACCCGGTGCTTGCTGCATAACCACTGGCGCAGCCGATGGTTGGTGTGGGCATCGACCACCTGATAGGCCTTGGAGACCGGTCCGAGGTGGAAGTAGTTCGCCCATCCGGTGAGTTTGGAGTTGAGTTTCTTCACCAGTTTCTCGGCTGATAGCGTCGTCGTGTGCTGCCCGGTCTCGTCCCGGATCGCGTCGCAGATTCGCTTGATGCTCTTCTTCGATGGCCTCGAGTTGAGATGGGCCTTCCCGGTTTTGCGGGAGTAACACCGTCCGAACGTATAACCCAGGAAGTCGAAGCTTTCTTCCGGTACACGGCAGATTCGGGTCTTGTCTTCGTTGACCTCCAGTTGCAGTTTCTTGATCACCTCTCGCATCGTCTGCATGGCGATCTCGGCCGTACCCTTGCAGCAGATCACCAGGTCGTCGGCGTAGTTGACGATGACGGCTCTCAGCCGTTGCCGCGTGCCCGATTGTTTCCACCACAACACCAGCCGTCGCATGTACAGGTTCGACAGTAGCGGGGAGATCGGGGAGCCCTGCGGTATGCCGCGATGCTCGTCCCGATTGCGCGTGGTTCGATATTTGCGTCCGCGATCGTCCGTCTCTTCCACCGGCGCCTCGATCCACACCTTGATCAGGTGCAGGATTTGCCGGTCGGTGATCCGGCGCGCCACCGATTTCATCAGTGGTCCGTGCGGAATCTCATCGAAGTAGCCACGCAGATCGGCGTCGACCACGGCCGTGTGCCCGAAGTTGATCAGGCGGTTGACGGCCTCCACCGCATCCAGCGCATTCTTGCCGGCGCGGTACGCGTATTGCTCGGGCTGCAGGTCGGCTTCGAAGATGGGCTCTAACACCAACATCGCCGCCGTCTGAACAACCCGGTCGCGTATCGTCGCGATCCCCAGAGGTCGCATTTTCTTGCTGTTCGGTTTCGGAATGTAGACCCGTCTGACCGCTTGCGGTCGATAAGTCTTGTCCCTGAGTTCTTGCGCCAGTTCCCCGAGCCATGGGTTCCAGTCGGTGTCGATGTCCGGGGTCTCGCGACCCTCGGAGTCCCGATCTTGGCTTCCATACGCTTCGATGTCGTCGAACGTCTGGCCGTCCACTCCAGCTGCGCCGCCATTGGCTTTGCATCTGGCATAGGCGAAGCTCAGAACATCCGCGCGGTACACCTTGTCATACAGAAGATAGAACCTGAACTCGGGTTCTGCCTTCGCTTTCGCATGTAATGAAGTCTGCAGCTTCCGGACACTTGGTGGAGTTTCCAGGTTTCCCAATCTCCCCTCCTTCACCACTTTCCACATCGACTTGAACGAGGGCTCCTTCCCTCTGCCGGCATTACCCGGCTTCCTCGGTACTACGAGCCCATCCGACTCCCCGCCGCGCCCGGTCTGACCTTCACAGGCCTCCGGTTGGTCCCTCGCTCAGGACCACGCGATGGGGTCTCCCGTGTTGCTACAGTTCTCGTTGTGTACGTGCCGTCGTCACTACCCCGGTGGAGCTGCTGGGTGCCTGTCGCTCTCTTCCCCAGCAATGCCAGCTTTCCCTGTATAAGCGCCAGGTCAGCCTCCACATCGAGCTTTTCGAGGCCTGCTCAACGTTTACTCGCGTTACAGCCCGCACACTCGCGGAGTCACTTAATGACCCTTTCCATCGGAGGCTTCAGCCGGCTCGTTACCTTCCCCACTGCTCCGATTGCTACCGGCCGGAGCGACCCTTGCCGGGAGGGACTTACACCCTCTCGAGAACCGTGCCTTTCCACGGCACACGCTTATACGTGATCTCCCCGGGGACATTTGCACTCCGCGATCATCCGCTAACTTCCGTCATCTTCTGATCTAAGCCATTGATCTTGTGTAAATTATATCTACTTGGTGCTATGAACCTCCGTGT
>NZ_JBARMD010000352.1:0-3834 GCF_049802275.1 Occallatibacter sp.
AAGCGGCCGACTCGATAATCCAATGAGTCTCGAACCCGCAACAACTGCTCAATCTCCTCACCTTGACTCTTCAGCACCTTAAGGACGTCGTTTCCTGGTTTATTGAAAATATATGCAGAAAGTTCACACGCATATCGTTTTGTATCGTTGATCATCGAATTCTGACGGACGCGATAATCGAAAGCAATTTCGTCCAGGTGCATGAATCTCCAGCCGCGGAGAGCCACGCGCATCCAGTAATCCCAGTCCTCCCAGCCCATTCGCGGCATCTTTTCATCGTACCCTCCAACAGACTCCCAAACGCACTTTCTGTACAAGGCGCAAGCATCTATAAAATTCATTTTGACCATCGATATCCAATCGAATTCGGCAACCCTCCACCGACCTGTTCTCTCCCCAAAGTATTCGGCATCCCCATAAACTACGCCCAGGTCCGGATTCTTGATGAGCAGCGCCACGCCGCGATCCAGGTATGCACTTCGAATGAGATTATCACTATCTACTGGAAGAATAAATTCGCTTCTCGCGATTTCGATGCCGGTATTGCGCGCCTTACCGAGCCCCTCGTTGGGTTGATGGAGCACAGTGTACCTATTCGCATCGAGTTCGCAAAGGATCTGGTACGTCGTGAGGTCCGTTGACCCATCATTCACGATGATTACTTCATTGAGGGAATCATTCCGGAATCTCTCAATACTTGCCAATGTTTCGAGCAAAAGTTCGCCCTGATTGAAGCACGGGATGACGATCGATATCTTTCCTTTTGCTGACGGTGGGCTATCCAACCTATGTTCTCCTGGCATCGGCGCCCTAGGTTTAGTCGTTGATCTCCAAAAGCTCTGAGCCTACACGTCATTTGGCGCGCCAAGTCTCAGCTCAGTTCGCGGAGGTTGGTACGTGGCGCGCTGTGACGGCGCAACTTTTCAATTTCTCGGCGAACAGGGCAATCGGATTTCTTGGAATCTGGCTTTCTGCCCGCGCTCGCGCTGCTTGCCCCATGCTCTGCCACTCTTCACGCTGGTCCCATGCTCGTTGCAGCGTATCGGCTAACAAGGGCACAGTCGGTGCGGGTGCTACGAATCCAGTTTCGTTGTCAACGCACATTTCTGTATTCCCTGCGACATCCGTCACGACAGCGGGCCGTCCACACCACATTGACTCAACTAGCGCCAAGGGGAGCCCCTCATAGCGCGAAGGAAGGACAAGCATATGGTTTTGCTCCCAGATCCCTTTGATATCCGCCACGTGACCGCGGAAGTGTACATGGTCCAACTTGAGCATGCCCGCCAAGCGCCGCAAGGTCAGTTCGTGGGGACCTTTCCCAAAGAAGTTCAGCTCAATGGGACGGGCGCGCCATTCCGGCCGAGCAAGGACCTGCAGCAGTAACTCTTGCGCTTTGGATTGCACCTCCATACGCGCCACGCATGCCAGCTTCCACCGTCCATTTTTCTCGGGCCAAGTGGGAGTAGCCTCCGGACAAATGTTGTACGGATTCCAGACGACTTCGCCGTTTTCCAGCGGTTCGCCCAACTGTATTTGCAGCAGATCGAGATTACGATGGGAGACGCAGAAGACCTTTTGAGCCGCTTTGTAGATCGCCGCGACTTCCTCGATTTCATCATCTTGAAACCACATATGCTCGCTGTTGCTTTGGACTATAAGTACGTAGGGGATCGAAGCCTTCCGACAAACTTTCGCCCATTCGAATCCGCCTGCATTATGTCCCTGAGAAATAACCGCCAAGTCGGGCTTTGATCGTTTCAATCGGGCATAGGTTCTCCGATTCCTGAATGTGAGCCTGTGCCAGACGCGACTGATCAACGAGCGTGGGCCTCCTGCTAATCGATAAGTTCCGAGCTTGACGCCCTGTTCTGCCAAAGCAGTAACCTTCGCAGACAGTTGTGGATAGTGCACCACCAAAGCCTGCACATTGTGCCCCTCCAGTCTGAGCTGGATGGCGGTTTGGCTCCAGAGTTCCTCGCTTCCGCCCCACGGGTAGCCACACATTGTGCTTACAAATGCAAATCTCATCGTGGACCATCCTCTATAGCTTTCTTGATTGGCTGATTATTTAGGAGACTTGTGAAAAATGCGCCATCCAGAACTGCGTTGGCACCATTTGCGTAGTACTCGCTCGCATTGTGCATCGCTACTTTTCTCGCCTCGGCGTAGGATTCGGAATCAGTCAGGAGCCTGCTGACTTCGCAAAACGCATCGTCAGGCAATAAAGTCTGCGCAGGCGAAAAGCACTCCAGATCGCGGATTTTGAAGCCTTGCTCCGTCCTCATAAAGATCGTTGGCAACCCTGACGCCGAAGCAATAGTGAGGACGCCGCTCGCAATTCCGACAACAACAGAGGCGCGGCGCAAATCATCCTCAAGCGGCCAAACGGGGTGGGACAACTCGCATACGTCCCGATGCTCGCGCACAAGTTGTAAACAGGCTCCGAGATCGTGACTATGCCAATGCGGATGCGGTCGTATAATCAGGCGGGTTAGAGGTACTTTGGCGCTGAGAACTTTCTCTGCAAGCAGCAAGAGGGCTTCCACTTCCTTCCCGGTTCCCCAAGGATCGCCCGGCGCTGAATGGAAATCAACAAATAGAAGGCTTCGAACAGAGAATTGGTCGGGAAGAGGCACCACAACATCGAACAGAGAACCCGCGTTGTAGTAATCGACTCGCGGCCCTCGGGATCCAACGGCATCAAAGAACCTCCTGTTTGTTTCAGCGAGGACAGAAGCAGAGGGTGCACCAAAAGCTACAAACTTTGAGGCTGTAATGGGAACGTCCAGAGTGTGGTCAACCACCCCCTGCTGAAAAGTAATCACAGGTTTGCCTCGCTCAATGCCAGTTCTGCATACGGAACTGCAGAGGTCATACCAATGACATCGTGCCACGACAGTATCGAATTCGATCGAAGGCGCCAGACGTTCCCATGCCTCTACATACCCCGCTGTCCTTTCGAAGTCCGGAGCGGACCAACGCGTCGGACTTAGTCCGTAAGGCGCAAGTATCTCAACTGCTTTCGCAAAGACCGCCCGACCTCGTAATTGGGCAGCAATCGGACGCATTCGTTCATCGATTGAATTAAAGGGTATTTCCGGATCAAGAAATGTTACTTGCTTGCCGCACCCAGCGGCTTCCAATTCAAGTTCCATTTGCCGGTGAATGGACGAATATTGAGGAAGCAAGCATAGTATCTCGGCCCCCGTCTTCGCCAACCCGAGCAGTGTTCGCGCCAGAAATCGTATTTCAGTTTGGCGGCCAAAGTAGGGCGTTGGAGAAAAGAGAATATCCGTCTTGATCCTTCGCCGTTTGACAATTTGGGTTGCTTTGTCGACAGCCCGAAAAGACCATGACTTATACCGGTTAATTGACGTACGAGGAGTGACGGAGTCGCGAGGGCGGCTGAATACATCCGTATCAAACAAATGAAAATAGTCTTGAAGATTCGCATCGTTGCGATAAAGATGCACCTGCATCTCAGCAAGCCTGGCTATGTTGTCTTGAGGGGAATGAAAAAGATCGTCGATGTTCAACAGATTGGCCTTTGAATTGGTCTATTAACCCTCAAATACGAGACATCTCATTACCAGGGATGGACGATTATTGCCGGATTAAACCGCCAGTTAGTAATACCTATCCAGTGATTTATGAACACATGCTAGGGCGCAGGCTACTCATCTGTCAATTCCCTGAAGGTGCTGCTAGTGTAGTGCGTCATACAGATTGCTGATTATGAAGAGCGGTGCGGGCGCGCATTACCTTTTCCAGTATGTCGGCGGCCTTGGCGGTCCAGATGAATGGCTTGGGATGTTCGTTGTGGTGGTCGAT
>NZ_JBARMD010000353.1:0-23556 GCF_049802275.1 Occallatibacter sp.
GGGCGGCGACGCGCGCTGCGGCTGCCGCGGCCCGGCTGTTCGCCGATACCTGTCCATCGTCGGGAGCATCCTCGTCGACAACCGAGATACCTTTGCGATTCTTATGCTCTGCTAGGCGACGATTCACTTCCTGCTTCCATGATGGAAGTGGGGTAGGCGAGCTGGCCAGTGTGCTCAAAACTCTCAATCCCTTCGATATGTTCCCAGGATCAGTCGACTGATCCTGTTGGATCCCAATCACCGCGGATCTTTTTAAGAATCCTCGCGGTTAGTGTTTCGATAACATCCCGGGTTCGGAGAAACTGTCGAAACCCATGAACCAGCGCTCGCATTTGCTATGCTGGCTTTGGCCCTCGGATGCAGCCTCGTAATCTCGTGTTTATCACGGTGATAACCCTCTGTCACCTGCAACTTGTCGGACAGGCGTTAACCAATGCGTTACCCCCTGCACAGAGTCCAGCGACAGTTGCAAGCGGCAGTCAGAGATTATCCGCGTCCCAGCTTCCCGACGACCCCGGACAGGAAGCCATTCCCATCGCAAAACCTGAGCCTATTCCGGCAAGCGGCGTGCCTGTTCAATTGCAGGCTGATCGCCAGACCTGGGTGGCCAACACGTGGACGGGAACCGGCGGAGTCGTGGTCCACTACCGCGACTACATCATTCGAGCCGACAAGGTTGTTTATCACCGTGACACCTACGAACTCGAAGCCGATGGCCACCTGCAGGTAGCGGGCGGCCCGACCGATGCGTTCATTAACGCTTCGCACGGTGATATGCGGCTCGACATGCACACGGCGCGGTTCTTCGACGTCAGCGGCTCGCTGGGCGTCAGGCGCGCGGGACGTGCCGTGGTCTACTCCACCACCAATCCTTTTTTGTTCTCGGGCCGAGTTCTGTTGCAAACCGGTGAAGGAAGCTACAAGATCGTCGATGGAACCATGACAAATTGCAGCCTTCCTAAACCGGACTGGCAGTTGATTGCGCGCGCCATTACCGTGGCCAACAACCAGGCGACCACAAAGAACACGTTTTTCAAATTTCTCGGGATTCCAGTCTTCTATCTCCCTTACCTGCGCCATCCCGTAGAAGAGTCAGGCCGTGAAAGCGGGCTGTTGATTCCCGTTGTCAGCAACTCCACGATCCGTGGATTGATCGTGGGCGAACAGGTTTACATCGTTCTCAATCGCAGCATGGACATGGTAGTGGGCACCGAGTACTACAGCAAACGTGGCTGGGCCCCGAACGGCGATTTTCGCTACAAGGGTGCGGGCCTGAACCAGTTCACCGTGAAGTGGAATGCACTGTTCGACCGCGGCGTCATCATTCCTCCCTCAACGGAATTGGTGAATCAAGGGGGCACCGACATTCTCGCGGACGGCCGTTACGACCTTACCTCACAAACCCGCGCGGCCCTCCAAGTCGAATATCTTTCAAGTTACGTCTACAAGCTGGTGTTCAACGACAACTACCTGCAGGCTGTGAATTCAGAGGTCCACAGCACCATCTCTCTGACACACACCCATAACGGGCTCGTGCCGTCGGCCTATTTGGAACGCCTGCAGAACTTCGCAAGTTCCACCGAAGGTGACGAGGTGCGGATTCTGCACCTTCCCAGCTTGCGCTTCGATGTTTTGAACGAGCCACTCCACACATCTCCATTCGACTGGAGAATGGGTTCATCGGTCAGCTATCTGGGACGCTCTGAATACAGCTTTCACGTCCGCAATCTTGGCAGGTTCGATCTTTATCCTCACCTGTCGCTGCCGATGATGGGCGGCGGGTGGAGCGTGGTTCCCGAAGTCGCGCTCCGCGAAACCTTCTATACCGGAAGCCAGAATCCAGACCTCACGGGCGAGAATGGCGGCACACCGACCGTGAGCCATGACCCCCTGAACAGAAGCGACTTCGAAGCGTCAGTCGATGTGAGACCGCCGGCCTTGGAGCGAGACTTCACGATTGGCAACCGCGAACTGCGCCACGTGATTGAACCAGAGCTCTTTTACAATTTCGTGGGCGGGATCGGCGTGAAAGCCCGTAACGTCCCGTTGTTTGATCCCACAGACATCGCGACCGACACCAATGAGGTGGGCTACAAACTCACACAACGTTTTTATCTGAGGTCCAAGAATGCTCAGCCTTGCACGGCGGCGGACACTGAGGCGGCGACAACATGCTTGCCGGAGCCGCGTGAATGGGCAAGCTGGGAGATCAGGCAGAAGTACTTTTTGAACCCGACATTCGGCGGTGCTGTCATTCCCGGTCGCAGAAATGTCTTCGACACGACACTTGATTTGACCGGAATTGCATTCCTGACCGGCCCGAGAAATCTATCTCCGCTCGTTTCCCGCCTGCGCTTTGAAGCGATCAAGAATCTGCGCGTCGAATGGGACATGGACTACGACCCGAAGGGTGGACGCCTGGACGCCGATAACGTCTTTGCCGGCTACAGCTGGGGACCAACTACCGTCGGCCTCGGCCATTCGCTTCTCAACGCGGTCGACGAAAAAGGGAGCGCCGCGTCTCTGATTCAGAGCCAGCAATTGCAGCCGTTTATCGAGTTCGGAAAGCCCAATGCCGCGGGATTCAATCTGGCGGCAAATGGAGGATACGATTTTGTCGATCGGTCGCTGCAATATGCCGGTGTTCAGGCGGTTTACAACTGGAATTGCTGTGGTTTGAGTCTGGGATACCGTCGCTTTGCCCTCGGAACAGTCCGCGACGAAACCCAATATCTGTACAGCTTTACGCTCGCTAACTTCGGGTCAGTGGGCGACATTCGCCGGTCAAATACGATCTTCCATGATCCAACCTCACCGTCTCCATACTGAAAGTTAGCATCCCGCCAGACAAGGCCCGGATGACCTTTTGCGGACGCAGATTGATTGCCTTTCGCCGGTCTTGGCGTCCACTAATCAGTAATATGGCAATCGTCCATAGCTGCGCTCGGCAAGGGCTTGGCTGCGATATCCTTGCATGAGAGGACAATCAATTGTCGCGCATACATTTTTTGGCCGGTCTGCTTGCATTAAGCCTGGCCGTAGGTTGCAAAGCCCAGACCGCCTCCTCCGGGGCTCAGGATGCCGTGCTGAACAGGCGCATCGAAGTGATGGTACGTTCGCAATTCAGCATTCCTCCCGAGGTGTCCGTTGCCCTGGGTAAGCGTACATCCAGCCAGATTTCGGGCTACGACACTCTCCCGATCACCTTGTCGCAAGGTTCGACCAAGAAGGTGATTGACTTTCTGATCTCCACCGATAACACGAAGTTGGCGCGGCTGGAAACGTTCGATCTGGCAAAAGACCCCGTCTTCAATATCGACATCGCAGGACGACCGATTCGCGGCAATCCGGATGCCAAGGTAACCGTCATCAACTTTGACGATCTGGAGTGTCCGTTCTGCGCTCGCATGCATTCGTCCCTTTTCCCATCGACGCTGGACCGGTACAAAGATAAGGTGCGATTTGTCTATAAAGACGACCCGCTCACCGAGTTGCACCCATGGGCGATGCACGCTGCGGTAGACGCAAACTGTCTCGCCGCACAGAGCCCTCAGGTTTATTGGAATTTCGTGGATTACGTGCATGGGCACGGACAGGAAGTTAACGGCGAAGACCGTAACGTGATAAAGAGCTTCGCTGCGTTGGATCGCATTGCCCGCGATGAAGGCGCGTTGGCGAAGCTGGATACCGCCAGGCTCAACGCCTGTCTCGCAAAGCAGGATGAGACCCAGGTGCGCGCATCGGCCAAGGAAGCGGAAGCGCTGGGCGTGGATGGAACGCCGGCTCTGTTCATCGATGGCGAACGCATCAACGGCGCACTTCCTGCTGAGCAGGTCTGGCTGGTGATCGACCGCGCCCTGCGTGCAGACGGAATTGAACCTCCGCCGCCCGCAACGCCAGAGCCGCCTGCCGGCAAAGGTCAGTAATAACGGGGCATCTCTTTTCCTGCCAGTCCTCCGCATCTGGAATTGGCGTGAAATTCGAAAAGCCCGCATGTGAGTCTTTCGTTCCGGTGCCTCGGTCTTGGGATATATCCTGTAGTACCGGGGCCACGATCCGGAGTCCCATCCACAGGTCTTGGTCGATGGGGAGGCTCCCGAGGAGATACAGGTTGCAAGTCCAAGCATTATCCTTCAAGCAGCGCAAGCCCTTTGCCTTGGCCCTTTCAAGTACTCTTTTGCTGGTTGCCCTGGCAGCATGCAAGCATGCTCCCTCGCCCGACGTAATGGCGACCGTCAACGGCAAGGACATTCTTCGTTCCGATCTGGACAAGGCCTACAACAACTATAAGGCGACTCAAGGGGATGCACCGCAGGACCCCAACCCCGAGCAGGCCGATATCGTCCGGCTCAATCTTTTACGCCAGTTGATTGACAACGAGATTCTCGATCAGACAGCCGCGAAGCTGAATCTTGCGGCCTCTGACGAAGATGTGAATGCCCAATTGATTGAGCTGAAAGCGCCCTATACGGCCGAAGAGTTCGACAAGAAATTGAAACAGCAGAATATGACGCTGGACGATCTGAAGCTCCAGATTCGACGGAAGCTGACTTCCGACAAGCTGATTAATAAGGAAATCGAATCCAAGATCAACATCACAGACGCTGATATCAACAGCTACTATGCAAAACATAAATCCGAGTTCAACGTGATCGAGCCACAATATCACCTGGCTTGGATCGTGGTGACCACTGGTGCCACCCAACAGGCTGGCAGTCTGCAGAACAACAAAGGCACGAGCGATGCGGATGCGAGGAAGAAAATCCAGATTGTTCGCAACCGCCTGACCACAGGCGAGGATTTCGGCGCGTTGGCGATGAATTATTCCGACGATCCCAATGCAAATTCAACCGCAGGCGATATGGGCTTTATCTCCGAGTCTGCTTTGCAGCAGCGAGATCCTGCCACGCTCGCTGCAATCAGCAAGCTGAAAGTCGGGCAGATCACGGACGTGTTGCCGGTGTACGGTGGTGGAGGACCGGCTCAACGTGCCAGTGGCTACGCTATTTATAAACTGATTGGGCGCGAACCAGCCGGACAGCGCGAACTGAACAATCCCAGTGTGCAGCAGAATATCCGCCAGGGATTGCGCCAAAGCCACGCGCAGTTGATGCAGATCGCCTACATCGAAATGCTGCGCGACGATGCGAAGGTGCGGAACTATTTTGCCGAACAGATTCTGAAGCAGGGCTCGAGATAAAAGGACAAAACTGCTATAAAGCTTGGGATGGAACGCGCCCAACCAGCCGCTGCGCGGCAAAGGCAAAAGCAGATCTTGAACCATTGATTCATGAGCCGGTCGCCGAGAATAACGGCCTCCGGCTTCCGTGCTTTTGCGAGAGGAGCGAAACATTGTTCAACAAAATCTGGATGGGCTGGCTGAATGGGCCACGGCCTGCCCTGCGCAACATCCGGGAGGATGTGCTGGTCTGGAATCAAATTCTGATCGAGATCCATAACTAAAACGGCCTCCGCATTCCGCGAAGGCCGTTCTGGTTTCGGATTGAGTCCGCGGCTACTTGAGGTTGCCGCTTGAATCCATGGTGATTCCGCCCGGCCCCTTATCCTTCTTCGCTTCGTTGGTCTTGCGGGTGCCCATGGCCTTGGAACTCCATTCCTTGGCGGCGGCGACGTCCGCCTTCACCGCTGCGGGGTCGGCGTAATCGACATCCGCCTTGCGGCGATACAACAAGTTGGCGTATGACATTGCCTCGTCGTAGTTGGCACGGTTCGCCAAGGCTTGGTTTATATACTGAATTCCTTCATCAACCAGCGGTTCGTTCTGCTCCTTGATCTCCTGCAGAACCTTCTTTGGCGCCTTCACGTTGCCTTCGCCATCGTCATTCATGTTGACGCTTGCAAGCGCTTTCAAGGTATTTTCGTGGGCCAGCGTCCAGTCAATCACGCCAACAGTGTAGGCAGCCTCAGGATCCTTTGGATCGACCGCCAAAACCTTCTTCTGATAATCCTTGGCCTCGTCGAATTTCTTGATGCTGAAGTAAATTGCCGCAATCTGCTTGAGGCTGTTGACGTCGTTTGGCTCCTTGGCTAGAACCTCCTGGAAAATACTGATTGCCTGTTGAGCATTCTTCAGATTTTCAGGAGTAGAGAGGCCGGGAACAACGTTTTGCGCGAGTGCCGTGGCCAGGTAACTCTTTGCCATCGGCAGACTGGGATCCAGTTCAGTGGCTTTCTGGAAGTGTCCAATCGCCTCTTCATAGCGGGCGGACTTGTACGCCTCCACTCCCTTGTTCAACTGATCACGGGCTTGCAGGCGGTTGCACCCGCCCATGGAAAGCACCATGCCGGCTAGAGCAACCGTGAGCGCCGTAATTCGTGCGGGTCCATTCATGTTCTTATTCTTCTCCTTCAGGTCGTGCGTAGCGATCGCGCACCTTGTAAATCATGCACCTGGATGCGGGCGGGAGACTCCGAAACCAGGCAGGCCAAATTGTACTCCTGTTCCCCCTGAGCAAACTGTGTTCTTCGAACGTCGAAGACCCTGTTGCACAGCCAAAACTTTCGGCGGTCACCGCAATTTTCCCTTCCTTCCCAATCGGAGAGGAAGGGAGTCAGGTTGCGCTTTACTGTCCCGCCATGATCTTTGGCGTCATCAAACCAATGTGATCCACGTTGGCCGCATGAGCGATGTCGATCACTTCGGCGATGTAGGCGAAGTTCAGGTCATCGTCACCCTTTACGAACATGACGCGCTCGGCGCGATTCGCATAGATTTCGGTCAGTTTCGCCAGCAAGTCCGATTTGGCAACGTCCGTCTCATTGATCTTGTAGGACGGTGCCGCCCCCGGGCGATAGACCACCTGCACGACAATGGTGCGGTCGTTCTGTGGCTGCTGTTGCTGGGGGTTCTTTGGCGGTTGCGGTACAAGGGCATCCAGGCCCTTTGGCGTAACCGGCACGATGACCATGAAGATGATCAGTAGCACAAGCAGAATGTCGATCATCGGGGTGACATTGATGTCGCCAATTGCGCCACCACTGCTACCTCCAGCTGTCATTGCCATGGCTTCAAACTCCTCGTGTAAAGCAATCGGTTATGTATAGCGTTCCAAGGTTAATGATTACTGGCCGCCCAAGCCGCCTGGGCCTTCTTTTTTGTTTGTGAGCAAGCCTACTTCATCGACGCCCGCAGTACGCACGGCATCAATCGCGTCTTCAACGCCGCGGAATTGCGCACGGGCATCAGCACGAATAAAGATCTCTTTGCCCGGTGTATCAGCAAGCTTGTCTCGGACCAGACTTCCCAGCTCAGAGGTAGCCACCTTGTTCTGGCCAAGGAACACACCGCCGTCGCGGGTGATAGCCACCACGATGGCATCTTCCTTGTCGGCATCGGGCATTGGAGTGGGATTATCCACCTTGGCCATGTCGACGGCGACCTTGTTCTGGAGCATGGGGGTAATCACCATGAAGATGATCAGCAAAACCAGCATCACATCGACCATCGGGGTCACGTTGATGTTGGAGTTGACCTTAGTACCTTCGTTACGAACCGCAATTCCCATGTTAGGGCTCCGCTCCGTGCCTATTGAATTCATATACCGGAGGGCATCCGGCTCCAACTCGATGAGGTTGCAGCGTTCCGATTGAAGCAGCGGGCAGGATAGCGTTGCGGCTTTCCTGCCCACCTGAGGCTCTCGCTCGACGGCTGCACCCTGAAGTTTAGCGCTTGCTCTGCTTGATGAAGTAGTCGATGAGTTCGCTCGAGGAGTTATCCATCTCGACGTCGAAGGCTTCGACACGACCGGTGAAGTAGTTGAACGCCATAACGGCGGGGATAGCCACAAGCAGACCGAATGCCGTGGTTACCAGCGCTTCAGAAATACCGCCGGCGACTGCGCCGATACCAGAGGTCTTCTGTGTGGCGATCTGTTGGAAAGCGTTCAGAATTCCGATAACCGTTCCCAGCAGTCCGACGAAGGGGGCCGTGGAGCCGATGGTGGCCAGCACAGCGAGTCCTCTCTTGAGCTTGGCATGGACGATTGCCTCGGCGCGCTCCAATGCGCGTCCTGAGCTCTCGATGGTGCTCTCGGTAGCGGCTCCGCCGGAAGCGCGGAATTCCTGCAAGCCTGCGGTAACGACTTCAGCCAGGTGAGACTTCTTGTTGCGATCGGCAATCTTGATTGCTTCTTCAAGCTTGCTATCTTTCAACGCACCGGCAACTTTAGGCGCGAACTCACGCGACTGCTTGCGGGCGGCTGAAAAGTAGAGGTAGCGGTCGATCATGACGGCCAGCGACCAGATCGACTCGATGAACAGGATGATCGCGATGGTACGCGCTGGCCATCCCATGTGTTGCCACAGCCCGAGCGGGCTAAAGCTTACTGTCTGCTCTTCCTGAAAAAATGCCAGACTGTTGACCGTGTGCGAAGCGAAATGTGCGAGCTGAGCGAGAATCACTTGATTCGTTCCTCCTAAGGAGTTGTGTACTTTGACTACCCGTTTTCGCGGATCGATTAAAACATTGCCGGGGAAACTGACTCCTGACGATCTTCAATCTTACCCGTCGCTCACTGCCTGATCTCAGGATTGAGTCCTCATGAGGTGAAGAGCAGTGCCCGACGGAAGGAGTGTTGTTGCCTGGGATCCCATCATCCCCGGTTTGCGATTTTGGAATGCGGCTCTTTCGGGATTCGCATTCAGGTCAAAAACAAGGCTCTTTCTCATTCGAGAAAGAGCCAAAGACGAAACTATCCGCCGAGAGTGAAGATCACGTTCACCGTAGTCTCCACTTCGACTGGCTCATTATTGAGCAGGTAAGGCCGATAACGCCAGGTCTTCACAGCATCCAGGGCCGCTTGCTGCAACATCGCTGGCCCACTGACCACGTGAAGATTCTCAATGGTACCCTGTTTCGAAATCATCGCCTGGATCACGACCGTGCCGGAGACGCGCGCTGCTTTGGCAATCGGCGGATACATTGGCGTGGTCTTCTGGATCAACATGCCCTGCGCGACGCCGGCGGAGATATTGACCTTCTTGGGCGGAGCAGCTTGCACCTTGGGCCCCGAACCGGAGCCGAACACGCTTCCCATCACTCCACCGGCGCTGCCACCGAGACCTTCTGCGCCAGCTACGCCAAACGAGCTCGGCGGCGCTTCTTTCTCGGCGACCTGCTTGATGTCCTTCGGTATCTTGGTCGGAGCGATCAGCTGGTTGTTCATCATCTCAGACTGCACGTGCACCACTTTTATGATCTCAGCTGGTGGTGGCGGTGGCGGTGGCGGTGGTGGCGGCGGTGGAGCAACCAACAAGGTCTGCATCATCGCTTTGGGCAACGCCTCTGGGTAGATCAGCGGGATAAGAATCATCGTGATCAAGATGCCAAGATTGATAACGCCCGTCACGATCATCCAACGACCGCTCTTGCTCTTGATCTTTCCGCCTGATTCAAATGTGGAATCTTCAAACATGGGCCAGCCTCGAATCGGGGTGTCGGTTACTTCTACTTAGACACCGCGGGAAGTTCAAATGTTCCCGCGCTCTAAAACGCTCACAAAAAGCGTGCTTCACCTATATCAGAACTGCGCACTACATGCAAAGGTCGCTGTAAAACTAGAGCTTCGAAGCTCTAGGCCTTGGACCGCTTGGCTGCTGGAAGAACGGCCGATTTGCTGCTCCCCGCCCGCCATTGCTGCCAGGCCACCAGCATTGGAGCGGCAATCGCAATGGAGGAGTAGGTTCCGATTAGAATTCCGACCACTAAGGCGAAGGAAAATCCTCTCAGAACGGGTCCTCCGTAGACAAACAGAGAAAGCACTGTCAAAAATGTCAGCCCCGAGGTAAGTACGGTTCGGCTCAGGGTCTGGTTGATGCTGCGATTAACCACGTCAGGCAGAGACTCGCGCCGGCTCAGACGAAGATTCTCCCGGATGCGGTCGAATACGACGATGGTGTCGTTCATGGAGTAGCCAACCAGCGTCAAAATAGCCGCAATGACGGTGAGGCTGATTTCCATTCCCTTGAAACCAAATGAATCAAGCAAAGCAAAGGCGCCAACCGTAATCAGGGTGTCGTGGAAGCATGCGACCACTGCGGCAATTCCGTAGATAAGCTGGAACCGGAACCAGAGATACACAAGCATTCCCGCCAGAGATAGAAGTGTAGCTTCAATAGCCTTCATTTCTAACTGGCGGCCAACTGTGGGTCCAACCACGTCCACCTTCACATCGGAATCCGCGAATGGATTTGCATAGTGTTGGCGCAGAGCGTTGACAACTATTTGCCTTCCCGTATCCAGAGAAGTCTCATTGCTCTGCTCAGGCAGGCTGATAAGCACCTCATTGGACGCCGAACCATTGTAATTCTGGATCTTTGCGTCCCGGACTCCATCGGCCTCGATCGCGGCACGAATCTTTGAGATATCCGGCGGCTGCGCGAACTTAACCTGGACCTCGGTGCCACCGCGGAAGTCGACCCCGAGCGGGACAGGGCTGTGAACGCCGCCTACAGGATGCGCCCAGTGCGCCGCCATCGAGAGAATGCCGGAGACGCTGAAGATGAGTGAAAAGGCCAGGAAATACCACTTCTTCCCCAACCAATCGACATTAACGCCACGAAAGAATTCCACTGATTCTCTGCCTTCCTCTATCCGGAACCACACGGTTCCGGTGCAATGATTACTTCCCTGCCCGTAGTCGAACTAAATCGAAACGAGCTCGCCCGGCTTGAGATTGTTCACATGGGTATCGAAGATCACCCTGGATACGTAAACGGCTGTGAACAAGTTAGCCAGCAAACCAAAGGTGAGGGTAACTGCGAATCCTCTCACAGGCCCGTTGCCGACGATGATGAGGATCAAGGCCGAAACGATGGTGGTCACGTGCGTATCAACGATCGTCGTCCAGGCGTGCGCAAATCCCTGATCGACAGCTGCGGAAGGCGCCTTGCCGGCACGCACTTCTTCACGGATGCGCTCAAAGATGAGTACGTTGGAGTCGACACCCATACCAATGGTCAGAATGACTCCAGCAATGCCCGGCAGGGTAAGCGTTGCGCCTGAGAACCCCATGAATCCGAGCAGGATGACAAGGTTCAGGAACAGTGCAAGATCAGCATTAATGCCCGATCCCCTGTAATAAATCAGCATGAAAACCATCACCAGCAGGACGCCCACAATCGCCGCAGTGACACCCTGCTTGATCGAATCTGAGCCGAGTGACGCGCCGACGGTCCGGTCTTCGAGATAGTTCAGCGACGCCGGCAATGCGCCGGTGCGGAGCATCTTGGACAGCACGGCGACCTCATCCTGCGAGAAGCTGCCGCGAATCTCGCCGGAGTCGCGAATTGCGCTTTCGATGTTGGCGACTTCCTTCACCCGGCCACCGAGAACGACGGCCATGCTGTGGCCCACGTTCGCGCTGGTGTAGTCCCAGAACTTGTCGCCCGCTTCGTTGGTAAGCGTAAAGTGAACCGTTCTCTGTCCGGTGTTGGAATCGGTGCCTGGATCGGCGGATCGGAAGTCGGTGCCGGCTACGATCGCAACCCGCTGCAGCACATAAACACTGTCGGCATCCGAGCCGGTGGCCATGGATCCGGAGCCGTGGACCAGTTCCTGATCGGGAGGAAGCGCGCCGCCGACGCTGGCCAGTGCTGCCTGCTCATCGGGATAGGGCCCACCTACTACGGCGTGAATCTCAAGTCGCGCGGTCGATTGGATGAGGGTCTTTACCCGGTCAAGGTCGGAGATGCCTGGGAGTTCGACAAGAATTTGATTGTCGCCGAGACCATACTGCTGAATGACGGGCTCGCTGACACCGAGGGTGTCGACGCGGTCGCGAATCACTTCAATCGTGTTCTGGACGGTCCTGTCGTCGAGCGCCTTTTCGATGTTCGGCTTCATCGTGACGGTCACGGCGTTATCGCTGCCACTGCTCACGTCGTACTCGCTGGAGTACTTGCTGTCGAGAAGTGACTGCACCGCGCTGGATTGCGTCGGATTGATTCCTTCGACGCGAATCTTCTCTGGATGGGCCGGATCCGGCTTGGTGACTTGCGAAAACGTCAACTTCGCCGTCTTGAGGTCCTGCTCAATCCGAGCGACCGTATTGTCGGTCTCGGTGTTGACCGCTTCCTTTACCTGGACCTGCAGAATCAGGTGAACGCCCCCCTGAAGGTCCAGTCCAAGATGGATGTGCTGTGTAAGCTGCGAGAGCAACGGCTCACCGCCGCCAAGCTTGGGTACATCGAATCCGAAGAAAGCGCCGTAGAGAAATACGACCAGCACTCCGATGATAATGACAATCTTCTGCTTGAGATTCTTCTTCATTGTTCCAATTCTCTAGTTCGAACCGCTGTCGATTTTACGACTTTTCGTTGACTGGTCTCTCGATCGACGGACGGAATGCGTTGGCCTGGCATCCCGCGACCCGCGAAAAACTCAAGAACCTGGTTCTTCCTGCGTGGTCACGGACGCAATTGCGCTCTTGGCTACTTCGAGCTTGAGGTTATCGGGAGCGACGCGAATGATGATCGTGTCATCCTTGATGGACAGGATAATCCCGCGGATGCCTCCTGCCGTGGTCACCTTGTCCCCGGTCTTGATACTGCCAAGCATTTGCTGCCATTGCTTCTGACGCTTCTGCTGCGGCCGAATCATGACGAAATACATGAGGGGAATCAATAACAAAAGCGGAAGCATCGTAATGCCGCTTCCGCCCCCGGCGGGCGCAGCCGCCAATAATGCAAGACTTGTCGTCACATCCATCCTTTACTTGCCCGGTTGCCGATACTCCGGCGCTCAGGGCGCAGGCTCTTCCGCGAGGCAGAAGCCTGCAAAACAATTTTGTCTCCGGGAATCGTCCTGGCCTCCTGGTGCTTCCGGCACAGGCTGTAGAACCTGAAATCCCTTGATTTAACCCGACAAGCGTACTCTACTGCCTCTGCCAAGGCCAAACCAGTGACCCAGCTCACCTTCTGCTTCCTGTTCGACAAGGACTTCTCTAAAAAGCCAACGAAGAAGCGCGCCACACGGTCCCGGCGCACACTCCAGCCACGCTTCAAAAAGAAGGCCTACTACAGATAAGAAATGCGCAGCCGTTGCCGTGTCAAGGACAGGACGCAGGCGGTGATGAATGGGACAAAGGCGAACCTCTGCCCGTTACTGCAGAGACCTTCGTCGGCAACCTTTATAAACGCTTTATTGTTTTCGTTCTCCGTCCTTACATCTTTGCGCGTCTTCTATATTCCAGGCGATTCAGCAGCGCAATGAGGGTCCACCGACTGCTGGAAGCAGAAGAAGAGACTATGCAACTTACAGCCCTTCAGCTCTTATTTCTCGTTCCGCTTGGACTGGCCCTGGCCTTTATGCTCTGGGTTCTGTGGAGTTTGACCGAGCAGCTTTCCCACCGGAACAAATCGATTGACAAGCAGCCAATGATCTCCATCCGGGTCGGAGACAGATATGCGCTGGGTACCCTGCCGCAGCGGACTCCAGGATCGGTTTCCGGGGCGAGGCCCGGTTACAGCTCCGCGCGGGAATCCTCCCGGACCCAAGGTGCGCCCACCCCGGACACCGGCATCAAAGGGAAGTCCAGTAGCACAATTCAGGGTGCGCGCAACTAAGACAAAGCCGTTGACCGCCAACTTCTTCGAATCGCCCGAAATTGATACCCTCGCCGCAACGGGCACACACGACGCGGTCCGCCTTATACCCCGGCAACTCAGAGGGATGGACAGGTACCCGGACACGCTCCAAACGGAATAACTGGTCGTCGCTGAGTTCGCGATAGGCCAGCATCTGCTGGTGGCTTTTGCTCTCAATTTCAGGATGGAGCTGGCGAGCGAGATCGCGCGAGTTCTCGAGCGCGACGATGCGAACACCGGCATCTTTGGATAGGTCGACGAACGTGGCGGCCATCTTCCCCCAGTCCCGGAATTTAAGCGTGCGCTTACCCAGCCGGCAGCCGGTGACCATGCCGATGGCGTCGGTGGCACAGCGGTCAATTTCAACGTATGCAACGAGCCGCTTGCGATCGGCACCGAGAGGATTTTCGATGCCAAGGCTATGGAGTCCGAGGAGAGACATGCGGACACCAAGTATCTGGCCGGCACACATATGGCCGTGAGCAACCTCGGCTTTTTGCAACAGGGTCTCGAAGGATTCGAGCATCGTCTTTGAGCTTGGCCTAAGCGACGCCGCCGTGCAAGGCCTGGGCGTGAAAGTCGGCTAATTCGACTTGGCCGGAGCGGCCGTTTCGGTAGCGTCTTCTGAGTCTTCGACCAGGACGGCGGACCCCAGGATAACGTCGAAGCTGATGGCGTCCTTGCCGGCCGGATGGAAAGTGGCGCGCAAGGGTTCACGCTGCCACTCGGTCGTGTCGCAGGCTGGCTCCGTTCGGCTGGCGGGATCAAACCCGTCGAGCTTTTTTGCGAGCATTGGCTTGCGGACAGCCAACTGGGCGACGACTGCGTAAAGGCTCTTTCCGCTGGCCGTCAGGCCGCAATACGCGGCGTAGTCTCGAAACCAGATCACCTGGCTGACCCCGGGATCGTAATCCGGCAACTTGAGCGCAGCGATGTGGCCCGTAACGCGGTCAACCAGCAGCCAGGGACCACGCTGCCACACCCAATGCGTGCTGGAGTTCGCGGGCTTCTCTCCGGGAAGTTCGTCATTGATGCGCAGGACGCGCCGCACCACGAAGCTACGATCGGTCACGTCATGCGATTCGCCGCTGGTCCATTCCTTCACGACGCCATCAACGACCAGTGGTCTGATTTTGAGGGAGTCTTCGCCAATTGCCGCACCAGCCGGATCACCGGTCTTCGAATACGGTACGCGTTTAACTGCGCCCAGACCTACTACATGAAGCTTGCGAGGCGTTGCGCTGAGTGAGGCCTGAAGACAACCCATGAAAACAAGAGCTGCAATTGATGCTGCCAACGTCTTACCCGTTTGCATGACGAACCCTGCTTCCTAACTCTGTGCTGCCTCCACCGCCCGCGCTACGCGGAATGCTGTGGCCTCGTTGAGATGTGCTGCCAGAATCTGCATGCCAACGGGAAGGCCGGCCTTTGTCGCACCACACGGGACTGTCACGCCACAGATGCCAGCAAGGCTCGCTGTCACGGTGTAGATATCGGCCAGGTACATGGCGAGGGGATTGCCGGTCTTCTCTCCCAGCTTGAACGCCGGAGTAGGCGCCGTGGGGGTGACGATGGCATCTACGTCAGCAAAGGTGCGGAGAAAATCGTCGGCGAGGAGGCGCCGGACCTTCTGCGCTTTGAGGTAGTAAGCATCGTAGTAGCCGGCCGAAAGCGCGTAAGTGCCGAGCATAATGCGGCGCTTCACTTCGGCGCCAAACCCTTCGTCGCGCGAGTGGCTGTACATGTCAGAAAGCGTGGCTGAAGACGGCGAACGATAGCCGAAGCGCACACCATCGAAGCGCGCGAGGTTGGCACTGGCTTCGGCAGTGGCAACGAGGTAGTAGGTCGGAATGGCATAACGAGTGTGCGGAAGCGAGACCGGCTTGACGGTGCAGCCAGCTTTCTTCAAAGACTCGATGCCCGTCTCAATGCGATCGCGGACTTCCGGGTCGAGGCCTTCGCCGAAGTATTCAGCGGGCACTCCAATGCGCAGGCCCTCAACGCCCTTGTCGCTTTCGGCTGCGTAGTCGGCTACAGGAGCGGGAGAACTGGTGGCGTCGCAAGGATCATGGCCCGCAATGACACTGAGCAACGTGGCAGCGTCGCGAACATTGGCTGCGAACGGACCGACGCGGTCAAGAGACGAGGCAAAGGCGATCAGCCCGTAGCGCGAAACGCGACCATACGTTGGAAGAACTCCGACCACTCCGCAAAAGCTCGCAGGCTGGCGAATGGATCCACCGGTATCAGTGCCGAGGGTCGCGACGGCTATATTGGCGGCAACCGCTGCTGCTGATCCACCGCTGGAACCGCCCGGGACGCGGTCAGTATCAACTGGATTGCGTACCGGGCCGTAGGCCGAGTTCTCGTTCGAAGAGCCCATGGCAAACTCATCGCAGTTCAGCTTGCCGAGAAGTGTGGCACCAGCCGCCTCCAGTTTCGCGACCACCGTAGCGTCATAGGGCGGATGGTAGCCCTTGAGAATCTTCGAACCCGCCGTCGCAGGTGCGCCACGCATCACCAGCACATCCTTGATGCCGACGGGTATGCCGGCAAGCGGACCGAGGGGATCGCCTTTGGCGGCGGCCGCATCTACCCGGGCAGCCTGTGCGAAGGCGCGATTTTTTGTAAGGCTGAGATAGACATTCAACGCTGGATTCACCTGCTCGATGCGCTCGTAATAGCTGGTGGCGAGACCGGTGGCCTTCAGCCGCCCGGAAGCAATGCCCTCGCGCAACTCTGAAAGGGTCTTCGGCTTTTCAACGTAGCTTTCAGTCGTCATGGTTTCGCTCGGCAAGGCGGAGTTCCCTTCTATCAGCTATCTTTCAATCACCTTCGGCACTTTGAAGAAAACCTGGTCGCTCTCCGGTGCCTCAGCCATCACCGCGGCGCGATCAAGGGAGGGCCGCACTGCATCCTTCCGAAGCGACCCTTCGCCGCCGGCGTCTCCCAACTCGCTCACCTGTGCCAACGGAGCCACGGTGCTCGTGTCCAGTTCATTCAACTGGGCGACGTGGTCGAGAATCGCGTTCAGATCGTAAAGCATACCCTGGCTTTCGTCCGGAGTCAGTTCGAGATGGGCCAGCTCGGCCACACGTTTCACGTCCTGAAGGGTCACATTGGCGGTCATTTTTAAGACATCCTCACGATGGCGATCGCATGCGCGTTGGACGTAGCAGTCTGGCCCGGTCGCCGCGCATCATGGTTGAAATTAAAGTATAGCCGCTCCTTTATTAGTCTCCATTCAGGGTGTAGCCACGAAACTTTGCACGGCAGCTCATACCGCTAATCCACCGTCAAGCTAACTGTGATCTTGTGTGAGAGTCCATTTGCTGTCGCTGTCACAACCACGGGATACGTACCCGGCGGTGTGTTTTCGTTGGTGGCACCTGGAGGTGTCGCGCCGCCTCCGCCACCGCCACCGCCTGCGCCCGCGCAGCTTGTAATGCCAAACGAACTTAGCAAAATGATCGCGATCAAGAGCACATTGCGGCGTCTGCGGGCGAATGCAATGGGAACAACAAAGAGGCCAAGCGCAACGAAAAGTATCCGGGACGAGAATGGTCTGGCATTCTGCGAGGAAGTCGAAGAAAGACCGGTTGCGATCTTTACGGTAGCGTTTCCCGTGGCGTTTGCTGAAACAACCTCGCTGGTGGGGTTGAAGGTGCAGGCGGAATTGGCTGGAAGCGAACTGCAGGCGAAGATGAAAGTTCCGCTCGATCCGCTCATCGTCGCCAGGTTAATTGTGAAGCTGGCTGTCTGCCCGCTTGCAACCGTCTGGCTCGACTGACCTGCTGTCGAAACGGAGAAATCGAATCCCATGCCGGAGAGAGCTACCTGCATAGGTGTCGCGAGAGTTGAACTCGAGATGGTGAGACTGCCAGTTTGCTGCCCTGCGCTTGATGGGGAAAATGCGACCTGCGCCGTACAGCCGGCTCCAACCGCAAGTGTTGACGCGCAGGTTGTCGACCCAAGCTGAAAGCCACTCGAAGTTGAAAGAGTAAGTCCGGCAAGCGCTATAGCGCCAATATTCGTGAGCGCTACATTCTGTGTTGCACTGGCGCCACCGACGCCGGTTGCGGAAAAGGAGAGAGACGCCGGCAGCATCTGCACGGAACCTGCTGCGCCACCAATTCCAGTCAGTGACGCAGTAGCCGCGATGACGAAAGCCGAAGAGCTAACCGTGAGCGCGCCTGCAACCACTCCGTTTGCAGTGGGTGTGAAGCTAACTCCGGCCGAGCAGCTTCCGCCAGCCGCGAGGGTCGCACTGCATGTGTTCTGAACAAGGCTGAAGGGCGGCGGAACTGAAAGCGCGATGCCGCTCGCTGCAGCGCTGCCTGTATTCGTGATGATCGCGGTTTGTGCAGCGCTCGCCTGGCCGAGCGTCGCTTGCGTAAACATCATTTGCGACGGGGTTATGGTAATTCCGGAGGGAGCCTGGCCAATGCCGCTAAGTGGCACCTGGACCGGCGCGACACCGAGTGTTGAGGAAGTTACGATCAGTGTAGCCGTCAGTTGACCCGCAACTGCCGGGGCGAAGGTCACTTGAACCTTGCAACTGCTTCCGCTGTTCAACAATGCCCCGCAGCTGTTTGCGCTCCATGAAAAGCTCGATGCAGACTGGCCTGCGATCTGAAAACCAATGTTGTTCATCGGCGCGCCCCCCGTGTTGCTGATACTGAGCGTGATTGGCGGGGAGGCTTGACCGATGGGCTGCGCAGAGAAAGAAAGTTGCGTTGGAGTCACACCGATTGCGGACGGCTGCAGCCCTGTGCCGGAGAGTGCGACGATTTGTGTCTTGATGGCATCAGAGACGCTGAGATTCCCACTTATACGACCGATCACCGTTGGGACAAACACAACGCTTATAACGCAGCTCGCATGGCCGGTCAGCTGAGTTCCACAGGAACTCGAAAACTGAAAACCGGCGCTGACTGTGGCGCCAATCGAAGTGAGTGGCAGATCGCCGTTGTTGGTCAGAGTGATATTTTGCGCGGCTGATTGTTGTAGGGAGGCAGTATCTGGAAAGTTCAGCGATGTGGGCGCGAGCGCGTCGGTAGCTGCGTTTGCGCCGCTGCCACTGAGGGCGACGGTCTGGGTGCCCGCGGCATCGACAAGCGAGAGTGTGCCAGTTGCGCCGCCAGCCTGTGTTGGAGCAAAGGTGAGAGAAAGAGCGCAATCACTGTTTGCCGCAAGCGATGAGCCACAGCCGTTTGCTGCCAGAACGAATGGCGGAGTTACCGTCATGCCGGATACGGCGACGGCGGCGCTGCCTGCGTTCTCGACGGTAACGGGCAATGCCGATGATGTTGTTCCGATCTGAACCTGGCCGAAGCTCAAGCTGCCCGGCAACGCCGTCACAAGTCCTGCACTCGTACCTGCACCGGAAAGCGGGATCAAAATCTCCCCGCCGGAGATATTCGCGTTGATTGTCAGTTGTCCCGCAAGGTTTCCTGTTTGGCCAGGCGTGAAGCTCACCTGGATTGCGCAATTACCACCCGCATTCACGGCATTGTTTACACAGTCGTCCGTCTCGCTGAAATTGGTGCTTGCGGATATCGAAGTGACAACGAGCGCAACTCCGCCGGTGTTTGTGAGTGTCAACAACTTAGCGCTACTTGTGGTTCCCACAGGCTGAGAACCAAAGCTCAGGGGACCTGGCTCTGTGGACGCTGTGGTTAGCTGCGTTCCAGAGGTCCACAACGGAATCTGCCAGACACCCCGCCCGTAGCTTCCGGCCACTAGCACGTTGGGGGAAGTTGTGGCGCCCGCCGCGCTCAATTGAACAACGGGGGCGAATGGAAGGCCGGCGCCGAAGACCGACCAGCAATTCGACGGACCGTTGGAGCAGGTCGCGATTTGACGGGTCGAGTAGACGCCCTCGTCGGTTGCGATATAGGCTGTGCTCGCATCCTGGGGATCGATCACGACTGCATTCGCGGGAGAATGCGGAAGGTTCGATGTCAGCTCGGACCAATGCGCGCCGCCGTCGGTTGAGCCGTAAATAGTGCGGATGGAGTGGAGTGAATCTTCCGCACCTTCGACTGTAATGTAAACCGTGCTGGCCGTTGCGTCGTGGGGATCGATGAAGATACTCGATATGTCGAGCCCGTAGTAGTTCAGCTTCGTCTGATCGTTGAGCACCGGGTTCAGCGTGAGGTCCCGCCATACAGGCATGGAGGTGCCGGCAGGATTGTAGGTGGCTTTGAGTACGTGGCCGGCAAGGATCGCACCGCCATCCTGGGCGCCGTACAACCCGACGTAGATCGCTTCTGTTCCGTCAGACAGCGGCATCGCAGCGATGGTGCGTATGAGCGCGTCACCGCTGCAGTAGCTCAAACCTGAGATGCCGTCCAGCATCGGGCTGATGGCATTCGCGCCCGTCCAGTTGGAGCCGTCATTTGGCCCTCGCCACAGGCGGCATGTGCCAACCAGCAACTGTGAACTGTTAAGCGGGTCGACAATGAACGGGGCAGCAGACGTCATGGTATAACCATCGCCGTTCACATCCGCGTTGGTGACCACAGGTGTTGCGCCGAAATCGCTCGGAGTGCAGTTTCCCGTCTGCGAGCAGCGATAGATCGAAACACCCGCACTGTTGTTTGCATACCAATTCGACGGGTTGACGGGGTCGATCGCGACCGGGCCGCCCTCGCCGCTGAGTATCTGCGGCCACTCAGTCATGGGCCCAGTTGTGCTTTTTACACCGGCGGTGCCGTTTGCGCCGAACCCGGCCATCATGGTGTAAGGCGAGCCGCCTACCTGGGACAAGCTCTCGACTTCTGCGAGCGATCCGAGGCCGGCGTTGAGATTCTGGAAGTGAGAAGCGTCGGTGGGCGAGCAGACAGATCCGGTTTCGCCGATGGCGTCGGTTGAGCGCCACAGGCCGCTGTCGTTGCCGATGAAGACCTCTTGCGGGTTGGAAGGATTCCATGCGAGCGCATGCTGATACGGAGCAACCTGCGCGCTCATGCATGTGGTTGCGTTGGTGGTGTTGCGCCAGATACAACCCATGGCCAGGTTGCAACGCCACAGGTCGTTGGCGCCGGCAATCAGCATCGTGTCCTGCTGCGAGGGGACGGCCGCAAGGACGAGATTGTAGTCGCCGTTGGCGATCGTAGCTGTTCCCAGGCTGGTGTTGGTTTCAAGCTGCGCGGTGCTCCATCGTTGCGCAAATGCAACCGTCTGGTTGCCGCAAGTTCCGCTGGAGATGGAGCAAGCATCCTGCCAGAGACCCTGATCCTGATTATTGAGATCCACAGTCCAGGCAAAGGTGTCGCCGGTGAGCGGGTTGACAGCCAGGGCGCCGCGGAGGATGGGGCACGCGATGGAGCCGATGCCGCCAGGATTGGTGGGACACATTTTCGTTGTGAGGCCGCTTCCCGGCTGTGCGGTCATGCGGGTCCACTTCATGGCGTCGCTGGACTGGTAGTAGCCGTGAAAACGGACGGCGGCGATGAAGATCCGGCGTACAGGATTCCAGATGACGGACGTAGCGGAATTGCCATTGGGACCCGCAAACATATCAAGCGGACCCTGGGCGTCCTGGCCCGGAGAGTCGGTGATGGTTGCGAGAGACCATGTAGCGCCCGCATCGGAGGAGTAGTAAATTCCCGCATAGCTGACACGGGAGAGTTGTGCGTCGACCAGGGTGCCTTCGTAGGCCTGCGAGACGGCCGCCACGACCAGTTGCGGATTCACGGTGCTCCACGCGAATCCCGCAAATCCCTCTCCCTGAAAGGAGAACATCTCATCTGAGGTGTGAGACATGACCGTCCAGCTGTTACCGCCATCCGGCGAGCGCAATACGCCTGCGCCGTAGTAGGAGTCGAGCGCATCGTTGGGGTCGCCGGTTCCAGCCAGAACTACGCCAGTGCCACCGGGCTGAACCGTAACCGCGCCGATGCTGATGGAGGCGTAGCGGACCGCGTCGAATCCGGCAGGAGCATCGGTAAGCGGTGTGAACCCGACTGAGCCGGATGTGCCTGCATTCTGGGATAGCCAGACACCGCCGCCTGTCGTTCCGACGAAGACGCGGTTCCCGGTTGGATCGGAGGGATCGATGGCGATGGCTGAGACTCGGCCGGTGACGAGGCCGAAGTTTGGCGAAATAATGGCGGAGGGGCCGAGCGGCTGCCAAATCGCAGTCGAGGCGTTGGAAGAGTCTGACGTCGAGATCGATGGATGCGACACGGCCGGGTCGATTCGCGACCGATCGGAAGCAGCGGTGGATTGACTTCGCGGCCAGTTGCGCCGAATGAGGAATCTTCGCGCTTGAGTGACGCGAGGTGGGGCGGCAGTTGCGGTTGTGCTTCGGCTTAATGCAATCGCGTCTTGACCCCGCGCCGCGGGGACGAAAGTTGCGGTCATCGCGACGGCCGTCAGGGCGCAAACCATGGCGAATTGCCGGCTTGAATGCCTGGAGGCACTCCTACTTGCCGAAATCGTCACGCGCGCACAGGATCCGATTCCCGCCTCCCACACCGATCCTCCGAGGGAAGCTAAGTAAAATCCAATGAATTACCCAGCGCGGAACATCCAGTTTCCGGGGTTGAAATTGTGTCCCATTTTAGGGCCACACCGGTCGTGGAGAGATGTGACCGCCGCTACATCTCTATGTGAAAGGACTCGACTCGTTTAGTGAGGCCGGCTTGCGCCTCCGCTGTGTTGTTCGATATAGGCGTGGGAGTTGAATTTTTTCGAAGTTGAAGCTCCCGACATGGATCGTACCAGGCCGAAGATCGGGCGATTGAACCAGGGGCGGTCGTGCTTGCCGACGATTGCCCAGGCGATCCCGGCGTAACCGTTGGGATCGCGGCCATCGAGTTCATAGCGGTCGTTGAGAATGACGGCCCACTCGTAGGCCCGTCCGGGATCCGGCGCCCATTCGAGGATCATCTTGGCCCAGTACATTCGCATGTAGTTGTGCATCCAGCCGGTCTCGGTCATTTGGCGCTGCGCCGCATTCCAGAGATCGTCGTGGGTTTCCGCGCGTTCCAGTCGTTCGAAGGAGTAGCGATAGCTCCGTGCATCGCCGGCGTGTTCTGTCAGCGTTCGGCGCGCCCAGGGTTCGGCGCATTCCCAGTTGTCGTAGTTGTCGTTGTGCTTGACGAAGAGAACTGAGAGTTCACGCCAGGCGATGACTTGGTCGAGGAAGCGATCGCGGGCGGCCTGGCCAATGTGGCCATTGGCAAGTGCGTCTTCGACTGCGAGTGCGATCGTGAGCGGGCCGATGTTTCCGAAGTGTAGGTAAGGCGAAAGCCGGCTGGTGCCGTTCAGCTCGGGATGGTTGCGCTTATCGATGTAGTCTTTCAGTCCGTGGCTGACGAAGTCCCTAAGGTGCTTGAGGGCCGCGTGCGTTCCACCGGTAAAAGTATCGACGGGCCGGATGGTGCGATCGAGGTCTTTGAACCCGGCGGTGATGTCGTGTGCCAGTGATTCGCAGGCGAGGGATCTCGGCTTGTGCCACGCATATTGCGGTTTGGGGCAGTGCGGGGCCACCAGGAATTCTGGCAGTGCACCGTTGAGGTGCGGGCGCAAGTGCTGAAGCAGGAAGTAATCGCGCCCGAATATGGCCGAGGGCACGACGACGTCGGCGTCGACGGTCCAGTACGGCAGTTTCAACCGCCGAGCGAGAACCTTGCGCCAGCGTTCGGGTTCGCGGCAGGGGTTTTCGTCGCCAATCAGCATGGCTGCGTCCACATCCTCGAGGAACTTTTCGAGGGAGTTGTCAGGGTGGCGGCGAAGAACGAAGCCAACGCCGCGTTCTTTGGCGTCTTCTTCCACGTCGCGCAGGCCCGGCTGCATGAAGTGATAGTGGCGGAGGTTGGCGTTGGGGTAGTTGGGAATCACAGAGAAGAAGACAACGACTGGCAGGCCAAGCAGGTTTGCGGCATCGATCGCAACGTCGAGCGCGGGATTCTCATGGATGCGCATGGCGCGCTGCATCCA
>NZ_JBARMD010000354.1:0-1826 GCF_049802275.1 Occallatibacter sp.
GATATGTTCCGGGTAAACCGAGTTTCTCCTTTTCGCCTGCCTTCGGTTCTCGGCTATCTCGGCTCTCTGCGGCTCGACTTCTTTCTAGGACGCATGACCGGACAGGAGTTCATCAACAACAGCCCCGTCGTCGGGACGGTGGCTCAAGGCCAATATGGCAAGAATCTGAACCCCCAGCCCTTCCTCAGTGGGGCCAGGATCAGTTTCAAATTCACCGAGAACTTCGAATTCAGCATGTCGAAGACCACAATTTATGGCGGCCCGGGCAATCCGTTGACGTGGAAAACATTTTTGCAGAGTTCGTTGAGCCTTCACGAGGCCAATCATGAACCTCTAGGGGACGGCCGCAGTGTCGCAGACTTTTCTTATCGCATTCCGAAGCTGCGAAACTGGCTGACTTTATTTGGCGAGGGCTTCAGTGAAGATGAAATCTCTCCTCTTAACACTCCCCAAAAATCTGTCTGGCAAGGCGGGCTCTATGCCGCTCAGATGCCGAACATTCCGAAGCTCGATCTGAGGTTGGAGGGCGGTTCGACCAGCCCGGTTGATTTTCCCAGTTGCAACGGCTGCTTCTATCACAACTATCAATACCTCAACGGATACACCAATGGCGGTCAGTTGATGGGAAGCTGGATCGGTCGCGCTGCTCAGGGAGAATCGATCACCAGCAATTATTGGCTCAGCGCGACCCGGAAAATTGGAATCGTTCTGAAGCATCGAAAAATCGACCGGCAGTTCCTGCCGCAGGGTGGAACCCAGAATGATGTGCAAGTGAACTCAGACTTCCTGCTGCGATCGGGATTTCGTCTATCCGGCGGCTTGCAGTACGAACGCTGGCAAATACCGCTGCTGGCGGCCAACCACCAATCCAATGTCACCGCATCATTTGAGTTCAGCTACCTACCCAAGGTCGGTAGAAAGTGAAACTCGCCAGAACCAACGTCCGAGTGAAGCACAGAGCCGCGAACGTGATTGAGACTTGCCAATGCCCGGTACTCCGATTCGCGTAAAACCCGACCAGGGACTATCCGCCTCGACCGTGCTCCCTGATCCGGCTCGAATCAGTAGCTACGGTGAGTTCGAGGGCCAGACTACGTTTAGCCGTCTGCGCCTCCTGCTCGATCAGCGTATCTTCGTCTTGCGAGCCGCGGCGTACGGACTCGTCCTGTCGACTCTGCTCGCATTTCTCATCCCCGTCCGGTATGAAGCGCGAACGCAATTGATGCCGCCTGACAACGAACTGAGTTCCGGGTTGGCATCCCTGATGGCGATGAGCAGCCACGGTGACACCGGAATCGGTATGCTGGCCGGCGATCTCCTTGGCCTGAAAACCTCAGGATCTCTATTCATTGGAATCTTGCGCAGCGAGACTGTCGAAGATCGCGTCATCGACAAATTCGATCTCAAATCTGTATACGGCATGCGACAAATGCAAGGCGCCAGACGTCAGCTTGAGGAAAACACGCAAATGTCGGAAGACCGCAAGAGCGGAATCATCACCATCCAAGTGACCGACCACAGTCCGCAAAGAGCGAAAGCCATCGCCGAATCCTACGTATCTGAGCTCAACCGGTTGGTGGTGGACCTGAACACCTCCGCGGCCCACCGCGAGCGCGTCTTTCTGGAAGATCGTCTGAAGTCGGTGAAGCAGGATCTCGACATTTCCGCCAGGGAGTTCAGCAAATTTGCCAGCGATAACACCGCGATTGACATCAAGGAGCAAGGCAAGGCGATGGTGGAAGCGGCGGCAGCCTTGCAGGGTCACCTGATTGCCGCGCAATCGGAATTGGAGGGCCTGCGCCAAATATACGCCGACAACAATGTCC
>NZ_JBARMD010000355.1:0-7378 GCF_049802275.1 Occallatibacter sp.
GCGTCATCGAGCGGCAGCTCGAGGGCTGGCGCGAACGGATGACGGCGCTCGCGGCCAAGTACAACGATGCCGGAAGCTTCCTGTATCTAGGCCGCGGCGTGCACTACGCGATTGCGCGCGAAGGCGCCTTGAAGATGAAGGAGTCTTCGTATGTACAGGCCGAGGGCTATCCGACCGGCGAGTTGAAGCACGGGCCAAATGCACTGGTGAGCGAACGCGTGCCGCTGGTGGCGCTGGCGACGGTGGATCGGAACGTGGACGATTCGGTGCTGCGCTACGAGAAGACGTTGCAGTTGCTGGCGGACATGAAGACGCAGGGCGCGCGCGTGATGGCGATTGCGAATACCGGCGACCGCGATGTGGCGTCGCTGGTCACGGATTGCGTGTTTGTAGAGCCGGCCAGCGAACATCTGTGGCCGATTCCCGAGGTGATTCCGCTGCAGCTTTTCAGCTACGCAATGGCCCTGGAACATGGCGTGGATGTGGACCGGCCGCGAAATCTTTCGAAGGCTGTTATCGAGGCGTAGGGACTAGGGTGAGTCTTCCACACAATAGTCATCCCGAGGGGTACCCCTATTATCCGGTCTCTAGGGGTAAGTTTCCTGGTTACATGGGGTTACCGAAGGGGGGTGGCCGCCAAATATCTCCTGGCATTCGACTTAGCTGTAGATATTTCTTCGCAAAGGACTTATCAGGGGGCAGTGGCCAGGGGTCAGTAGTGAGGGGGCATCTTCAGTTGTCAACTGCCAGGAGTGGAATGTTTCCGCGGACTGGGATTTATTTCTCATGATTCTGATTGTGCGGGAATGACGGGAAATTATCTGCAAAACCGGAGCATAGGTTTTGGCGAACGGAATGAGGGATTTAGGGCGAGCGGCAGAACTGGGGCAATTGACTTTTGGATAAGTGGTTGTTGCTGCCATCTCCTACGCTGTTTGCCGGCATCGATTCCAACCATTTTGCCTGCGGACGCGCGAAGAACTGGTGAATATCCCTGAAAGTTCGCTATCGGCGGTGACTCGACCGGAACTGCCAAATTCGTTCCGGGAGAAGCACTTGTGCAGAGCTGTGTCCACCAATCAACTTGGACTCCGTTGCTCATTACACGGACGGCGGATTCTCGAATTGCTTTACCGCCTCATCCCGCCTGCGTCTCACTGACGCAACTTCGCTCTTACGCAGGTGTATAATTGTTGGTCCTCATTAGACACAAGCCCCTCGTCCCCTTCGACCGCGCGAATGTCGCAGAAGACAGGATTGAGGCTTGTGTGAAGCACGTTTGCTGCTTAGCTCTCACCACTGATCATCGATCTAAATGCTGCTCCATTGTGAATGCGGTCGTTGTCATCGTTTTTCTTCTACTTCCAGGGATGCAGGGTTGCGGGGGAGGCGGCAGGGATAACGGCAACAGCAATCCGCCACCACTGATTGCACCGTCCGGCCTTTCGTATAGCCAGCCTGCCATCGCCGCCACGATGAATCATGCTGTGACCGCTGATGTTCCGACAGTTACGGGTACAGTGGATTCGTATACTGTCGCACCCGCGCTGCCGGCAGGGCTGTTTCTGAACAGTTCAACCGGTATTATCTCCGGCACCCCAACTGCTATTTCGGCAAAGACCTCCTACACCCTCACGGCCGCCAATGCCAGCGGGTCGACGACTACGACGATCCAGATCACGGTGAGTTTGCCCACTCCGCCGACAGATCTGTCGTACAGTCAACCAACAATCGATGCCGCGACAAATGTGCCCATCGCTAACGATATTCCTTCGGTTTCGGGAGATGTCACCTCGTACGCTGTCAATCCTGCACTCCCGGCAGGGTTGAACCTGAGCAGTACCACTGGCGTTATCTCCGGCACTCCAACGGCCCTGGCGCCGCTGGCGTCGTACACCGTGACCGCATCCAATGCGGGCGGCTCAGCCTCTGCGGCGATTCTGATCTCGGTGACTGTGCTGCTGCCGGCACCTACGGCCATTGCATATCCGCAGACCATGATCAGTACGTATGTTGGCCAAGAGATTACGCCGGACATTCCCGGGACAGCAGGAACGATCACTCGCTTTAGCGTTACTCCGGCTCTTCCCCCGGGCCTGAACATGGACTCCTCCACAGGGGTCATATCGGGCACACCGACTGCCGCGGCGGCACAGGCAGTCTATGTGGTGACAGGTTATAACTCGGGTGGCAGTATCGGCGCAGTGGTCGGCCCAACAATCACAGTCACGCAACCGCCCACGATTCTGCTTCAGCTAGGGAACCCATTTCAGATCACTACGCTTCGATTCGCAAACTCAAGGGTATTCAGCCAGGACTACTCAGGATTCTGGATCTTATGGGATTACGAATCTGGTGCTATCTTGGCCAGCGGCGATGCCGGCATGGGCGGTGCGAATGTCGCCCACTTCTCTATTCCGAGCGTCTCAACGAGCACGCTACCGCAAGCCCCAGCGATGTCGGGCGGGACAATTGCAATTGGAATTCCGGGTGGAGTTCAAGTCCGATCATCCTCTGATGGGCACGTTCTCAGCACGATTGTTTCCCCAGGTTTTCAATCTGATCCAAACGGTATTCTGTCGGATAACGACTCCTGGCAATTGGCTTCGGATGGAAGTTACATCTCCTTCGAAGGCCAATCGGGCCTCTTCGTCTATACACCAGTTGGAAACTTGGTTTTATCGCGAACAGGGGACTACCATGATTCTTTGAACTCCAATCTGCACCCATCTTTTTTTGCCGCACCGGGTCAGGTGCAGGTAGCCGATGGACCAGCGGGCGATAGCAACATCGAGATAATCTCAGTGCCCGGCGGCGTTTCCACGGTAAGTAAGGCCTACGATGGGCAATCTCAATTTTTTCAAGGCTGGTTTACGGATGGCACAGGTTTTTTTACATCTAACAATGAACCACCCATTACGCTTTCCGTTTACTCCATTTCCGGCGTTCAGCTAGGAAATGTTCCACAATATATTCCTTCCGGATATACCCCCAATACTTTCGGAGGGATCGGCAAATGGGTGTGGACCTATGGAACAAATACCCTGTCCATATATCCGGCCGGCAGCACCGCCTCCGCACTCGTTATAACGAACGTCGGCAGGATTTTCAACGCCGGGACGACTCTTGCAGCTTCTTCCTCTTCTGCATTCAGTGTGATCGACTTGTCGGACACCACTCTTTCAAGCACGAATTACACCATACCGCCTCCGATCAACAACGCCGAGACCCCGACCTTGATTCCCTTCGCTGCGGCCTCTAACACTGAGTGGGTAATTGCGTTTGCCTCTCAAGGGGTGATCCTTGATGGGGCAAGCTTGTCGTCGGGCAGCCCCCGATTCTTTGGAAATGGCTTAGGCTTGAGCATCACTGGCGGCGCGGGACGAGCCGCAATCGCCACCGGCCTGGGAAAGATTTTCTACTTCGATCCTGCCGACACAACGCCGGAAGGGTCGATCGGCCTAACAAGCGGAAGGCTGGAACTCTCCACGGACGGGTCTGTACTCGCCGCTTCCTCTCAGGATGGCACCCTGCTCAACATCTATTCAATCCCATCCGGAACGGTCAGCTACGCATTCTCCTATCCTGCGACCGGTCTGTTGTCTGGATTCACCCTGTCCGGCTCAGGTACAACCCTCGGCCAAATCCAGGGCAGCACACTCGAGGTTACGCCGGTCTCGGGTACTCCAGTCATCTTGTCACTCACGCCTTCACCCTCCACCACTGTGCTGCTTTCGCCAGATGGAACGCTGGCCGCAATGAATAGGTCCACCGGTGGGCTGTACCCCACCCTAACGGTTGCGGTCTACCTGAACGGTCAACAAATCTCAACTATTTCGGGAACCGCTGTTGGCTGGATCGACAATGGCCGATTGCTGGTTAATTCTTATGGCTTGGTACCCCCTATTGTGATGCGTCTGTCCTATACCGGCTGCGCGATCTACAGCCCAACGGGCACTGTACTTGGTACTCCCCCTTTGCCAGAGCTGGGAAGCATTCAACCCGTAACATCCGACACCATATATGCTCCCGGCTGGAATGCAATCTACTCACTCACAACCGGCAAAACCACCTGGACAAACCCCTACTCAGCGGGTTCAGGCGGCGCAATCGCCGGCCCATACGTCGTATTTGAATCAGAGGGCCGGGTGATCGCTGTTAAGTATTGATTGGAATGGTTGATCCACAGGCTTCATGACGGCTGCTGCTCCCTCCGTCTTCGTAACCTCAAAGCTCTTCGCCCGCTCCCACTCAAAAACATGGGCGGGGGTTGACGGCGGCTTAGTGTGCTCTACCTTTTCGGCTTAGTGTGCACTACCTTTGTCGAAGAAGGCCTCGATCTCTTCGAGGGTTTTGCCCTTGGTTTCGGGCAGCAGGAACGCGGCGGTGAGGAAGTAGACGACGGTGAAACCGGCGAACAAGTAGAACATCGACGAGTAGCCGTGCTTGCTGACGAAGGGCAGGAAGATCGCGGTCAGTGTCGCCGATACGAGCTGGTTGAGGACCAGTGCGACGCTCATGCCATTGGAGCGGATACGCGTGGGCATCAGTTCTGAGAGCGCCAGCCATACACAGACGCCTGGCCCAACGGCATAGAACGCCATGAACGTGTAGAGGCAGAGGGCGACGAGCCAGCCGTGGCTGGAATCCGGCACTGCGCCGAGGACTGCTTTCTCGATCTTCAGCGGCGCG
Organism: Occallatibacter sp.; assembly: GCF_049802275.1. Taxonomy (NCBI): domain Bacteria; kingdom Pseudomonadati; phylum Acidobacteriota; class Terriglobia; order Terriglobales; family Acidobacteriaceae; genus Occallatibacter; species Occallatibacter sp. Next base: position 4,693 of record NZ_JBARMD010000355.1, read on the forward strand.
GTTTGCGCGGCTTCGAAATTGGCAAACGGGTTCTGAAAGAAGGCTTCAACCTTGTTGGCCGGAATAGAGCCGGCGCGTGTGATCGAAAGCGGAGCGGAAGCCTCATCGTCGGAGCGAACGTAGCTGGTGGTGCCGGTGAAATCGCCATAGGAGTAGATGATGGCGAACGACGCCCGGCCGGGCTGGATTGCGCCACCCTGATCGCCCTGGCTGCTCAAGAGTTGCTCCGCCTTGGCTTTGTCGAAGTGGTACGTGAGGTCCTGCCCGGGACCAACGAGCGCCTGGATCTGGCTGCCGCAATCGATGCTCTGCTTTTCGGTGCGCAGGAATATGGTCCCGACGGTCACCATGGAGAGGATGATGCCGCTGGTGCCGAGGATGAATAGGAACTTGCGGCCCTTGCGATCGACGAGGGTCATACCGACCGCGGTGAAGCTGAAGTTGACCACCGTAAAGAGCACGTATCCCCAGTGCGATTGAAGATCAGAAAGGCCGCTCTGCAAGAGGATTCCGGTGTTGAAACCGATGATGGAGTTGATGCCGGTGGCGGTGTTGCAGGCCAGGATGACGCAGGTGAGCAGAAAGGGGATGACATATTTGCGCCGAAGCAGCGTGTCGCGGACTTTTTCACCGGAGGTCTGCGCCGGTTTGGATGTGGCCTCCATTTCCTGCAACTCAATGGTTGCCTGTTCAGGCGAGCGGGAGCGAAGAAGTGCTGCTTTTGCCTTCTCGGGCTTGCGCTGACGGTAGAGCCATCGCGGCGACTCTGTGACCATGAGGCTGCCGATGACAAACAGCACACCGGGAGGCAGCGAGACCCAGAAGATGCTGCGCCATGCCACGTTTTTGAAGGCAAGAAGCGATGCGGGATCGGCAGTGCGCGCGACGGCATCGACGCGATAGCTGAAGAAGATGCCGACCAGCGCGGCAGCAACGATGCCGAAGGTGAGCAGCCATTGAAAGACGCCGGTGCCTTTGCCGCGCGTGGAGGCTGATAGACACTCGGCGAGATAGAGAGGCACAACAATGCCAATGAATCCCCCGCTCATGCCCTGGAGGAGACGGCCGAAGAACAATGGCGCGTATCCATGGGAAAGCGCGATCACCGGGATGCTGACGATGAACGCCATGCCACTGAGTACCATGAGAGGTTTGCGGCCCATCCAGTCAGCCAGAAGGCCGGCAAACAAGGTGGAGAAGGCGCTGCCGAGCAACACTGCTGCGACGATGATCGAAAGCTGCGAAGGCGAAAGGTGCGAAGTCGCCTCGAGATAGGGCAATGCGCCGCCGATGATGCCCACATCGATGCCATAGAGCAAGCCGCCGAGGCCGGCCACAAGGAGCAGGAAAAGGTTGTAGCGCTGGCGGGTGCGATCGGACGACGCGAGGGAATCAGGAAAAGTGCTGGCTGTCATGAATGTGCCTTCATTGTATTTCTATCGTTGTCCACATGGCAGAACTGTTCCGCCGAATCGAGTTCGTGCTTTCCCACCCATGCCGCGAAAAACTGCGTCATATCACCCCACGGACGAAGACCTGTCCGCGGGGACCCCGAGGATGGGGCACCCCTCGTTCTCTGCCTCATCGATCTTCACCGCAGTGCGGAACGGATCGCGAGATTCAACACGACCATCAGAACCGCAGAGGCGGGAAAGAGGAGCAATGCTTTCTTGAGCCGCTTCGGGTCTCCGCCGGCGATGGAGCCGATGATCCACGAGCTCACGGCGAGGCCTACCCATCCACAGGTGATGACGAAGCCTAGCGCAGTTCCGGTCATGCGTGGAAAGGCTGCGCCCGTGATCGCCAGCGTGGTGGGAAAGACCGGAGCCATGGAGAGTCCGGCGATGAATACCAACCCGAATGCCATGGATGGCTTGTTGGTTTGCAGCATCAGGTAGGTGGTGACGGCCATGGCGATGGACGCGCCTAGCGTGACATCAATTGCCGCGACGTGGGCCAGGATGGGCGAGACGCCGACTCGACCGATCAGGAGGCCGAGCGCGAATCCGAGCGAAAGGATATTGAGAGCGCGCGACTCAGGGATTCCCTGGGCAATGAGGTGTCGCGGAAGCCAGTTCCAAACGCCGACTTCGCAGGTGATGTAGAGGAACAGGAAAAGGCCGAGCATAAAGAGCAGCGGGCGGCCGAGGATTGGACCTACGTCAGCGAGAAGAAATTGGGCGTTGCCGCTCGGAGCGGGCATTTTTGAGATTGCCTGCACGATGAGGGCGGCGACCGTGAGTGAAGCGACGGTGTAGCAGAGGCGGACCCAGTTTTTCTTGAATATATTGGCGGCGATGAAGGGGGTGGTGAGGCCGCCGAGTCCGAAGAAGAGATTTACGAGGTTGAGGGCGATGGCGCTGTGTTCGCCGCTGACGCTGTTGGCGAGTGCATTGGCGCCGGTGACCACGATGCCGCCACCCATGCCGAGCAGAAACATCAGCAGCAGGATGGGGCGGAATCCCGTTGAGCGAGGCAACAGAAAGAGCGCAACGGCGATGCAGCCGAGGCCAAGAATGAGTCCGGCCTTGTCGCCCTGGGTGTCGAGCAGTGGGCCGACGGCCAGCGAGGCGATGATGAGGCCAAGAGCCTGCACGAAGGCTATGGTGCCGTTCTGCGTGGGGGTGAGGTGGAATCGCTCAGAAAGCTCAGGCAGAATGGTGCCCAGCATTGCGGCGATCATTCC
>NZ_JBARMD010000356.1:0-3242 GCF_049802275.1 Occallatibacter sp.
GGGAATGTGGAAATCGGCATTATCGATTTCCAAGGTCTGTGGGAAGGGTGGGAAAACAGCTTCATCGTTTTCCCATGCTTTCCATGGACCGGCATTTCCACGCCTGCTTCGGTCGTGACCACACTCAGGCCGCAGCTTTCGCCGCCAGGGTATTCTCCCATTCGTTTTCAAATTCAATCGGGCTGGCATAGCACAGTGTCGAGTGCATGCGTGTTTGGTTATACCAGAGCAACCAGGCTATGGTTTCATCCTTGGCCTGACGGATCGTTTCAAAGCGCTGGCCGTGCAGCCGTTCCACCTTCAGCGAGCCGAACAGCGTCTCCGAGCAGGCGTTGTCCCAGCAGTTTCCCTTGCCGCTCATCGAGGGTGTGATGGCATACTCTTTGAGCACTTTGTTGAACTCGTCGCTGGCGTACTGGCTGCCGCGATCGCTATGGAAGATCAGCTTGTTGTTTTGATCAGGACAGCGCTGGAACCATGCCATCTCCAAGGCGTCGATGACCAGGTTGCGCCGCATATCGGATTGCATCGACCAGCCCACTACACGACGACTGAACAGATCGATTACTACAGCAAGAAACAACCAGCCTTCTTCGGTAGCAATGTAAGTGATGTCGCCAGCCCACGTCTGGTTAGGCGCGGAAGGGGTGAAGTTGCGATTCAGAAGGTTGGGCGCAATGGGTAGATTGTGCCCGCTGTCAGTGGTTGTGACGCGAAAGCGTCGCTTGCCGCGGGCGCGAATGCCATGCTGCTGCATCAGCCGTTGCACACGCTGCTTGCCCACACGAATGCCTTGAGCTCGAAGCTGCCGCCAGATGCGCGGCCAGCCGTAGGCTCCTCGATTCTCTGCGTATGCCGCACGGATGTGTGCCAGCAGTGCCTCGTCGCTCAGATGGCGGCGTCGGGCTATCTCCCTGCGCCGCGCCAGGTGTTGGTGATATCCGGATACGCTTACGCCGAGCACGCGGCATTGCACCCGGATCGGCCAGATCCGCTTGTGGCGTTGAATAAAGGCATACTTCACTTCTGGCCCTTTGCGAGTCGAGTGGCGCGGAGGCGTTTCACCTCCGCGCTCTCCCAGAACTGGACGTGAGCCTCTCAACTCATCCAGCTCCTATTGCCCAACCGCGGGCCCAAGCCGCCAATGGGGAAGCAAAGTTGGCTGCCTTGACTTGAGTCGCTTCAGCCAATCCCACGCCTCCATTGGGCGCTTCTTGAACCTCTTGTATTTGCGTCGCGCCCAGCGAACCAATAGCTCATCTACCATACGCAACGCCTGATGCAGCGCTGCCGGATTGAATCGCCCATAATAGTTGACCCAACCACGAACTATCGGTAGCAGCCATCGTACAAGATCCTCCAACGCAAGGTCGCCTCGGTGCGAGAACTTCCACTGGCGCAAAACCAAATGCATCGCCTTGGTTGCCTTCGCACTGACTGCCGGAATGAAACTGACAAACATTTTCCCGGAACGGCTCATCGCCCCACGGGGCCGAAAAGTATGGCCCAGAAAGTCGAAGTTCTGTTCCGGATAATTACCTCGTCGATTAGCATCCCTGCAATAAACGATCTTGGTCTTTTGCGAATTGAGTTCCAACTTGCATTCCGCAAACCGCTGCTGAAGCTTGTCCAGCAACTGGCGAGCTTGATTCTCGCTGCCGCAGTGGATGATGGCATCGTCCGCATAACGCTCGAATGGACATGCAGGAAACTGGCGCTGCATCCACATGTCGAACGAATAGTGCAGGAACAGATTCGCTAAGATTGGGCTGACCACAGAACCCTGTGGACTTCCTTTCTTGCGATTTTCCAAGGTGCCATCCGGCATACGCACAGGCGCTTTCAGCCATCTCTCGATGTAGAGCAGCACCCATGCACAGTCCGTATGGTGGCGCACAGCACGCATCAAAAGTTCCCAGTCGATCTCATCAAAGAAACCTTTGACGTCCAGGTCCAGCACCCAGTCATGTCGCCAGCATCGCTGCCGAGCCACAGCCAGTGCATCATGTGCCGACCTCCCGGGGCGATACCCGTAGGAGTCGTTATGGAAAACAGGCTCCAATATTGGCTCCAGATATCGCTGCACTACCGTCTGGGCGATGCGGTCCGAGACCGTCGGAATTCCGAGCGGTCGCGTCCGTCCTCCTCCCTTCGGTATGTCAACCCGGCGAACCGCCGGCGGGAAATAACTGCCGGACGACATCCGGTTCCAAATTCGATAAAGATTGTTACCCAAATCTTGCTCGAAATCTGCAATGGAAATGCCGTCAACACCCGCCGCGCCTTGGTTTGCCTTCACCCGCTTGTATGCTTCCCATACATCGCGCTTCGCAATACAAAACGGTTTTGCTTTGTCCACAGAAGTCCTCCCTTTTCAGGTTGCTCCTATAACATTGCTGGACAACGACGCCCCTTCGATCCAGTTCCATTACAGAACCTTCATCTCTACTACGAGCGTCTCCGCCCCTGTGCCCCGCATCGGTACTCTGGCTCTCGCAAAGGCCATTTGCTTGAGCTTCTCCCTTCGCATCGGGACGACAGGTTCCTACGTTCCTCACTGAAGCCAGAATCAGACTCACGCCGCCTTAATGCCGGATGCCGATTGGACAGTAAACAGGTATCCCCAACCTAATCCCGGAACACATACCAGACCCCGGTTTTGACATCATCTCCGACTTTCGACATGTCATCAGCGGTTCACTTGCGTTCGTCTTCCTGATCCATACCTGACAAAGTCATCGCCTTGCCTTTTCCCTCAACGCACACCACAATGGCTCTTGACCAATGCAGCTTGGGGCGGTTTGAAACCAGCTCCTGCAAGCCGATTCCGAGGGGCCTGCCCTCATCTTCAATGAAGCTCAGCTTCCACCGGTGTTAAGGTGGACGCTTTCGTAGCACACAGAATGCCGTCGCTTTTCCCAGGATGTCGCGCTCCATCGTCACCCGTGCCAACTCGGCTCGCAAACGACTGATCTCCATTTGCTCGGCAGTCACTGCGCTTTTCCCGACGACACCTTTTAGCTTTCTGCCTCGATGCAATTTCACCCAGTTGGCTAAGGTTTGCTCAACCACTCCCAGGCTGCGTGCCGCTGCCGCCATCGTCTGGCCTGACTCCACAAGCCGAACTGCCTCCAGCTTGAACTCAAGCGTGTACCTGCCCCGCTTACCATTCCTCATCGTCGTTTCCCTTTCGCTATTAAAGCAGCTAGCTAAGGGGTACGTTTTGCGGGGGCAAGGTCACT
>NZ_JBARMD010000357.1:0-15034 GCF_049802275.1 Occallatibacter sp.
CTCATGCTTCGCGTCTGCTTCTCTGTTCGCTCCGCCGGCTTGCATCACATATGCGCCCACGCGGCGTCCATCCACATATAAGAAGGAGTTCTGGTCGTACACGGCGCCAATTACGTTGATGACAGAAGGAACCGGCGGGATTACAAACCGGTCACCATTCTCCATGGTGACATCAGGGAGGCTTCCGGTTCCGCTACTGTCTGGCTTGAGCGTCAAAACAATTCGACCCGTAGCGCGAACCTGGTGCAGTGCAGCGATAAGACCCCGTTCGCTGTTTTGGGTAGCCGAGTTAGTTGTGAGGTCCTGACCCGAAGATGAGGAAGCAGCAATCGCGAGATTCGATCCTTGTATGCGCATCGACAGGTTCTGCACATATTCGTCAATGCGTGCTTGTTGTGCGATCCGGACTGATTGGCGAGTGAATTCTGACCCATAGAGATAGGCTTTTGGAGTAACGCCACCGGCGCGCTCCACCAGGTGTTTGAGGGTTTCTCCCGGATTGACGGAGTAGACTCCCGAGTGCACGAACTCACCATCCAGAGTCACGAGTTTCGTTTGCTCTTCGAGAGGTACATGAATGTCTGCCTCAGACAAGATAGAGACAATGTCTCCACTTTGTAACTCGAGATCGTGCGAGGCATCGTGTGACAGGACAAGTTTTCCGAGATCAAAGGGAATCAGCGTTGTCTTGAGAGTGGCAGGGTCGATTCGCTCTACAACCGCATAGTCCCAATCGATGTCGGGAGCAAGAAGGCGAATTGTCGTTCGCTGAGCAGGTCGAGGCCCTTGCGATGCATTAGCATTTTGCTGCGCTCCCAAAGAGGAATTTCCACCCCGCTGCTGCGCGGACAGGTCTCGACTCTGGAGCGTGGCAAATTGATTTTGGTCCAGGCCCTGGTTCGGATTCTGCGTCGGGTACTGATTCGGGTACTGATTGGGATTCTGGGCCGAGTACTCACTCGAGTACTGATTTGGGTATTGATTCGAGTTCTGATTCGAGTACTGATTCGAGTACTGATTGAAGTACTGGGTTCCGTCCTGAGGGTTCATCTCATCGGATACGGGCGGCTTCAACGTGATCACGTTGCCATCGTAGGGCTGGCGCAGATTCTGGAATCCCAGCGTCGGCTCAAATTCAGGAGCGGGCAGTCCTAACTGCGTCCGCTTCCACCAGTAGTTTCTGGTAATGAGGGATTCCTTGTCGGGAATGAGTTCGCTGACGCGCATTCCGGGATGCCAGGCGAACCGTCCGGGGTTGGCGATGTTACCGCGAAGGGTGACGGTCTTTCCATACCGCGGAACGACGGAGAACACGCGCACGATGTCGCCATCAGCGAGCGGTGTCGCCAAGCCGTCCTTGTCGTAGGCAACCTCCATCGCTTGGCGATCGCTATGGTTTTGAATGCGCTCGACCGAAATGCGAGCCGCAGAGGCCACCGCGGAAACTCCGCCAGCATCCGCAAGAGCTCCGGACAATGGCTCGCCGGGAAGCAACTCGTAAATACCTGGACTCTTTACGCTGCCCGTCATGGCGATTTGAGGTCCAACGGGTGGGATAAAGATCACATCGCCCGACAAGAGCTTTGCGTCTGTCGATTTGTAGCCACGCACCAAGAGGTCGTAAAGGTCGAAATGGGCGATAGTCTGACTGCCGCGACGAAGTTGAATATCACGGAGCGAACCCTGGGTGTTTGGCCCTCCGCCCGCGAAGAGTGCGTCAACAAGAGTGCTGAGCGAACTTATCGTGTAGACGCCGGGGGTGCGAGCTTCACCGGCCAGATATATCTGGATGGACCGGATCTGGCCTAGATCCACAGTCAGGTCAAAGTTATGGAATACGCGGCCAACCGCATTACGCAGATGCCCATCGAGTTCAGAAAAGGGAACGGAAGCAACATGAACAGGGCCTACTTCCGGCAGATAGACATCCCCTGAACGATCGACCCGGACATTCGCCTGAAAGCTCAGTTGTCCCCAAACTCGAATGCGCAGTTCATCTCCGGGCCCCACGACAAAATCGGGAGGCACCGGCGACATATCGACCGGCGCGAAGGTCGAAGGAACTCGTCGAAACAGGTTTGCGCCAAAGATGGGAAGAATCTGCCCCGTGGTGGAGGCCACGAACTTCTGGAATTCGGTAAGCGGCTCGGGCGGAAGTCGGAGTTCCTGGCCCTGACCGTTTTGAAATTGCTGGCGGTTCAACTGCTCAGTATCGGTGTAGTTTCGATTGGGCCCCTGGCCGTTGGACTGTCCAGATTGCGAGAGGCGCGACTGAGGGTTCTGGAGTTGGCCCGTGCCGGACGTCTGGCCCGAGCACTCCGGCGCACCGATTTCCATCGGATCGGAGCAGTCGACGGAATTCTGATTCTGGCCCCCCGGATTGGGGTATTGTGTTTGATCCGGGTATCCTCCCGGTGACTGTTGTTGCGCATGCAGGCCGATGGCGACGGAGCCAGCCAGAAAGAAGATGAAAACAAAACGGGCCATTTTAGGCCTTGGTGAGGGCTGCTCAAGGACAGTTGCAGCGCAGAATTCCCGGATGCTCTTTTCACCAAGATGGGAGGGAACCATAGTCTTGAGTCTAGCATGGCGTTCGTAACCGACCCATATCGGAACAGCCTAATCCTGGAGGACATTTGGGCCTCGCTGACCGGTCGCAAGTGGCAACGTAGGCGCGCGTTTCCTTGCGAATTCCCGAAATGCAACACGGCTGCGCACGGACAGAATTCGGGTGCTTTCGACGCCCACGCAACCGCGCTTCAGGGATGCTATCGAAATTCTTAGCTGCCAGTTCAGATCGCAACAAGTAGACAACATTCAGTATTTTTAATGGGAAGCTGTCGCGGCGAAACATGGAATAGCCGCTTCGAAACAGGGGAGAGATTCTGCCTAAGTAAATAGCGAATGGGACCGGCATCAGTATTTGGAATGTGATAATTGTCACCATCTTTGTTACTAAGGGACACTAATTCGCAAACTGGTAACGTTTCCCTGCTCGATCAGTGTTATTCTTCTTCCCAGCGTCAACAAGTTGGTTTACTTGAAGTTTCTTGCTCCTGTCTGATCGAAAGCTGAAAAGCTCCAGCTTTTCCTGATTTACCCGGCAATCATTGGAAACCCCCGGGGCCCCTCTAAAAGGTGGAAGACAGAGCCGCAACTTCGTTTATGACACGGCCAGCAAGCTGGTGTGCCATTTACATTGGATGATTTGCTTTCAACCTGCGGAGGGTTAATTGAGCGCCAATGTAGTTATTGCCTCAACCGGTTCAGAGATTTCATCCTCGGGAAGCTTCCCAGTCGTCGATCTGCACCGAAGTGCGCAGACAACGCATAGGGCACCGAATTCGGGGAATTCTGAAGCAGTTGTGCGCTCGCCGCTGAGTCTGGTCGAAGAGCGTGCAAGCGCCTGGTCCCAGTCGGGCCTGAAACGCCTCTTCGATGTCGTTTGCGTCCTCCTGGCACTTCCGCTGCTGATTCCGATTTTTATTGTTGTGGGCTTCGCAGTTCGCTTTACGTCCAAGGGCCCCGTTCTATTTCTGCAAAAGCGCACGGGGCTGCGCCGTCGAAATTTCACGATTTTGAAATTCCGGACGATGGAACACCTCGAAAATGGCTCACGCAACAAGGTCACTACGGCTGGTAATCAGCGATTCACTTCGGTTGGCCCTTTTCTTCGCCGCTGGAAACTGGATGAACTGCCTCAGGTCTTGAATGTGTTAATCGGGGATATGACTTTGGTTGGTCCACGGCCCAAGTTGCCCGAGCACCAACTTGGTGATCTCAAATGCCGGCCGGGAATCACTGGTGCGGCTACCATTGCATTCGCTCGCGAGGAACAAATCCTGGCGCGTTTACCTCATCATGATGTCGACGACTACTACCACTCCATCATTCTTCCTACCAAGCTTCGGCTCGATCGGGAATACACGGCTCAATGCACGTTTCTGTCTGACCTGAAACTCATCCTGGACACAATTCTGCGCAAGTGGGATGCGTCTGCGATGTACAGGTCGCTCGAGATCGAGCCAATTGAAATGCAGCACAAGAGGCCGAAACTAAAGACTCAAATCCCCGCTGCCATGGCAGGCGATGAATCGCTTGTTTCCGGTGATTGAGTCTGCGGCTTGATTGCTGCTCGTGCGGTCGCCCTAACTCATATTTGAACGCACAGGGATACCGGAAATCGAAACACAATAAAGTCCGCGCGCCGTGGTCGTATGATGGCGGCTTGTGCCACAGACGAGCCCATCGCATTCTCTGACCAGTTTCAATGCCTTTCGTCACAGCCTTTGATGAAAGGCCGTTAGAAGTGGATCCGCCGCCGTGGGAACCACGTCAACTGAATCGTTGTGGCGGTAACCGTCTGCTGGCCCTCGAGGTAGATGGGTGCCTTCCAGTGTTCGAACAGGAATTGGCCATTGAGTTCGAGGTCCTTCCCGAGTCGCTTGACGATCTGAAAATTCAGGTCGCTAATGGTTGTGCCGCCAGGGATAAAGTCCTTGGCTGCCTTCTGATTCCTCACTCCAACCTGCACCCACTCGTTGCCGCTGAGATGATAGGTGATCCAACCCTGCCCGCCTTTGCCCTCGCGACCTACCCAATCGCCGATCAACGAACCATTATTGGTGTAGCCCTGCCGTTGGATGCCTTCGTAATACATGAAATGTCCTCCTTGGCTATTGCTGATCGATGGATCTGTTGAGACTGCTTCAGCGCGCACATCGAGCTTGGGGACACCTGGCACATGGGAGAGAAACAAACCTGGCCGGATGGCCGCACGCCGCGGGGCATCGATAGGCGAAACGTCGTCGTGAACCTCCGAGTCAGAATAGAGGGTGAGCCAGTTGCGAACAAAAGGAAGCCGGTAAGTAAAATCGAACGCTGCGAAGCGAGCGCCGGGATCTTCTGGGCCATTTTTTACCGCTACATCCGTGGGAGCCGTAGTGCTGAAGAAGCTTCGCAAGAAGGTGTGCAGCGTTATGGGCGCGTGACCTTTGCCGCCCCAGATCACGGAGCGCTCAAAACCGAACTCAAGATTTGAAGTCGGACGAAAGCTAAGCTTTTCGACATGCATCCAAGGATCCCCGGGATTTACCCATGTAGTCTCAGTCGGAGCTATCTCGGTGTGCCCCTGGAGTTCACCAACCAGGAATTCGTATCGAAACGGTCCAGTAATCTTTGAAAGGCCCGGAATGCGAAGAGGCTCGACGCGGTTGATGCGAAAAGCGTAAATATTCTCCGCGTTATTTGAGTAAGCCATCGCACCGCCCTGAGCGGGAGACAGCCATTCGTCGGACTTGCCGAACGAGAAGACGTTGTTCATCACGGTTGCAGATACATACGCCTCCAGCAGTCGCAAACGTGCCGTCGCGTTAATCGGCCCGAGCGGAATGGTCGCCTGGTAATAAGGGAGACCGGTTACCGGGTCAATGAAGTTGATTGCATCGATGTAAGAAAGCTCCTCGGCCAGTGCAGTGGAATATCCGGTAGCCGACGGAGCACCCTGAAACTCGCCACGAGCATAAATCAGGTACCGTCCTTTTGAGGCGTAGCCGCTGAGGCCGGTGTAGTTGTTGAATCCGTGAGCATAGGGACGGCCGTAGTCGTTGATGAAGGTGGAACCAAGGTGGTAGCTATCGCGCAGGGGCGTGCCGCTGATGGCGCGGACAATGGAGTAGGCGGATTCAAAGCGCGTGTTGCCGTCATCGATGATGCACTCTTTTTGGCGATCGAAGTGAAGCTCGCCAACCAGAGAATCAAAGATGCTCTCAGCTTCTTCCGAAGCGGAACTGGGTCGATCGGCGTTCACCTTTTCAAGATGGTCATTCACGTCCTGAAGCATCGGTCCAAAGCTGGCGCGGGTCCATGGGCGCATATTGAGGAACACGCGATCGAGGAACCCAAGTGAATACAAGCGCAACATAGCCGGATAAACCCAGTTGTCGACGGGAATGAAAGGGGAACCCGCATTTTCTGCAATGCAGTCGGACGCAGTCGGGCCGCCTGCACTGGATGCCGACGACAGAGGGGCGGTTCCATTTGCGGGCGGCGACTGGGCGGGGACTCCAGCGCTGACTGCGCTAAACAGAGCCAGAGCGATAAGAACCATCCAAAATGAAACCCAGGAATCGCGACGCAACCGGCTCAGAAGATCCGCTCTCAAGAAGAGTCCTCACAAATTGGTATTTCGAGCTTGTTATTACAGTGTCCCACGAGCAGTTGGGGTCGCATCGTAGAGATCGTGGGTTCGTTGATATTTCCGAATCAGAGGGACGCACAAAAGCGCCACTCCGTGTTTGTTTCCCCAAGAATTGCGCCGTGCCATCGCTCGGGATCCGGTGTCGTGAAGGTTGACTGGTGCTCTTCGGCTTGGTAGGCTGAACGTTGATTCTCTTGGTTTTCTGCGGACAACGCTTCAGGACGTTACCGCTGCCATAGGGGCTTCACCCGATCCGCGCGGAGGGATCAAGGGACCTGTCGCTGGTCTCGGCTCCGTTTGATGGGACGATCCAGTCTGACCCGGTGGTATTTTGCGCCATTTGATCCAGAACACGCTGTCATCGATGGACCGCCAGTCGAATAAGTCTTGGCACCACAGACGCGAAAACTCCGGCCCGGCTGCGTTTGAGAATCCCAAGTCAGCATACAATTCGCCAATATTCTGTTTTGCCCGATTAACCGCAATGAGCGGCTCTCAAGGAACAACACTATGACCGTGGCGGCTCAAACCCATCACCTGGAGACCTTTCTCCACAAGGCCGAAACAAAAACGCTCACCACCGGCATCATCGGGCTTGGTTACGTGGGGCTACCCCTGGCACAACTGTTTGCGAGCCAGGGGTTCAGCGTGATCGGATTCGATGTCGACGAATCGAAGATTCGCAAACTCATGAACGGCGAGAGCTACATCGGCCACTTGCCATCATCCGTCATTCATGAAATGCGCAAGGATGGACGATTCAACGCGGTCTCGGATTTCTCGCAGATTTCGAGCGCCGACACCATCAGCATCTGCGTTCCCACTCCGCTCGACAAGGCCAAGCAGCCCGACCTCAGAGCCGTGCGGATGACTGCGGAATCGATGGTCGATCACTTGCGACCAGGACAACTCGTCATCCTTGAAAGCACAACGTATCCCGGCACAACGACGGAAGTGCTCGTTCCCATCCTCGAGAAGTCCGGACTCAAGATCGGCGAGGAGTTGTTCGTTGGCTACTCTCCGGAGCGCGAGGATCCCGCGAATCCGCACTTCACGGCGCGAACGATTCCCAAGGTGGTCGGGGCCAACGACCCGGCTTCGCGCCGCGCTCTCGAGGCGTTTTATTCTGTGGTCTTCGATCAACTCGTACCTGTATCGTCCTGCGAAGCCGCAGAGATGGCAAAGGTGCTCGAGAATATCTATCGCAGTGTGAATATCGCGCTGGTCAACGAGATGAAGCTTCTCTGCCAGCGCATGAACCTGAATATCTGGGAGATTATCGACGCCGCAAAGACCAAGCCCTTCGGGTTCCAGGCATTCTACCCCGGTCCGGGACTGGGTGGTCACTGCATTCCAATCGATCCCTTCTATCTCTCATGGAAGGCGCGCGAGTTTGACTTCGTGACACGTTTTATCGAGCTTGCGGGAGAAATCAACACCAACATGCCCTACGAGGTCGTGAACCGGATCACAGACCATCTCAGTAAAAACGGCGTGTGTCTCAACGGAGCGCAACTCCTGGTGCTGGGATTGGCATACAAGAAGAACGTAGACGATTGCCGCGAATCACCGTCCATCAAGATTCTGAAAATCCTGGCTGACCGCGGCGCACGGCTCTCCTATTATGACCCTCACGTAAAAGATTTTGTGTCGCACCGATACGGCAAGTTGCGCGGCAGCGAACTTCAAGCGCTCACGGAAGATGCTATGGCAAAAGCAGATGCAGCGATCATCCTCACCGATCACGACGCATTCGACTACGATCAGATCGTCAGGTGTTCAAAGCTCGTCATCGACACCAGGAACGCGACGCGGAATGTCAGCGAAGGTCGTGAAAAGATCGTCCTCGCTTAGAACTATCAACAGGAATCCTTGCCATGAAAGTTCCACTTCTTGATCTGAAAGCGCAATACGCCGGTATCAAAGAAGAAATCCTTAGTGCCATCGGTGAAGTGCTCGATTCGCAGGTGTGCATCCTGGGCCCGAAAGTCGCCGAGTTGGAGCGCCAAGTGGCCGCTCTGTCCGATTGCAAGTACGGCGTCGGCGTCTCCAGCGGCACCGACGCGCTACTGGCGGCGCTAATGGCACTTGAAATCGGCGTGGGCGATGAAGTGATCACCACTTCTTTCACCTTCTTTGCGACCGCTGGCTGCGTGTCCCGCACCGGAGCGACGCCTGTCTTCGTCGACATCGATCCACGCACCTACAATATTGATCCGAAGCTGATCGAACGAGCCATCACACCCCGCACCAAGGCCATCATCCCCGTCCACCTCTACGGTCAAATGTGCGACATGGACCCGATCATGGAAATCGCGCGGCGTCACAAACTCTACGTAATCGAGGATGCCGCCCAAGCGATCTCTTCCACGTATAAGGGGCAGAAGGCAGGCAGCATCGGCCACGTGGGCTGCTTCAGCTTCTTCCCGAGCAAGAATCTCGGTGGAGCAGGCGACGGCGGAATGCTTGTGACCAACGACGCTGACCTGCACGAACGGCTGCTTGTGATGCGCTCCCACGGCTCCAAGCCGAAGTACTTTCACAAAGTGATCGGCGGCAATTTCCGACTTGATCCGCTTCAGGCAGCTGTCCTTCTCGTGAAACTGCCGCACCTGGGTGCCTGGTCCGAGGGCCGCCGACGCAACGCAGCCATCTATGATCAGCAGTTCGCTGGCAGCCCTGTCATAACTCCGTGGATCAGTCCGGACGGTGTCAGCATCTTCAACCAGTACGTGATTCGTGTGCCCGAACGGGACGGACTCATGGCCCATCTCCACGCGGAGCAGATTGGTTGCGAGATCTACTATCCAGTTCCGTTGCACCTGCAGGAGTGCTTCAAGAACCTTGGATACAAAGCGGGCGACCTTCCCGGGTCAGAGCGCGCGGCACGTGAGGTATTGGCTCTTCCCATCTTTCCTGAGCTCTCTATGGAACAAATCCATTTTGTGTCCCGCACGATCCTCGATTGGGTTTCGAAGCATTCCGCATCAACTCACAAAGGTTCATTGTCGCGAGCGTGATTCAATGGCGGGCCAGGACCCTCTACATAGCGCGGGGACTTTTCCCGATGGTCTATGTGCTCCGCAGAGGAGGAACACGATCCCGATGAGAAGTTCTGCCGGCCTTTTGCCTGTAGAATATGAGTAGTAATCGTGCCAAATCCGAAATCCCGCAGGGACAGATGTCCACCGACACTTCGCCTTCCGAATTGCGAGAACACGCCGATCCTTCCTCGGGCGCGAGCCCTGCCGTGCAAATCAGAAAGGACAATGAGATCTCTTTGCTGGATCTCCTAATAGTCCTTGCCGAGCGAAAAAACATCATCCTCGGGGTCACGGCAGTTTTTGCCATCTTGGCAATCATCATATCGCTCGTTCTGCCCAAACGTTACACAGCTACAGTGACTCTTCTACCCCCGCAACAGGGTTCTTCGATTGGCGCAGGACTTTCCTCGCAACTCGGAAGCCTGGGTGGAATGGCCGCTCTGGCTGGGGGGAGTCTCGGCCTCAAGAGCCCGAACGACATGTACGTCGCTTTGTTCAAGAGCCGCACTGTCGAGGATGCCATGGCGGAACGTTTCGGGCTGATGCAGGAGTACCATGCGAAGCATCTATCAGATGCAGGCAAGCTATTCGAGGGCCACACCAAGGTGGACGCGAGCGGCAAAGATGGCCTGATCCGCATCTCTGTCGATGATAGCGACCCTCAACGGGCCGCTATGCTTGCCAACGGCTATGTAGATCAATTTCGAAATATGTCTCAGCATCTGGCTATCACGGAAGCCGCGCAGCGCAGGCTTTTTTTCGAGCAGCAGCTTCAGCAGGCAAAGGAGAATCTCGCCAATGCTGAAGAAGCCCTAAAGAAAACCCAAGAGAGCACGGGATTGATTGAGCCTGAAGGTCAGGCGCACGCTCTCATCGAGTCTGCCACAGCTCTCCGTGCGCAGATTGCAAGCAAGGAGGTCGAGATTGAGTCCATGCGGACGTTCGCGACCGGCGAAAATTCCCAAGTAGTCCAGGCGCAACAGGAATTGGAAAGCTTGCGCGCTCAGTTGGCAAAGCTGCTCGGCTCAAATAACCCATCTGACGCGACGCTTATGTTGCCCAAGGGGCGAGTACCGGAAGCCGGCCTTGAGTATTTGCGCAAATTTCGCGACGTCAAATATTACGAGACCATGTTCGACATCCTGGCCCGGCAGTTTGAGGCCGCCAAGCTGGACGAGGCAAAACAAGGAGCGCTGATTCAGGTGGTCGATCCCGCTGTCCCTCCGGACTGGCGATCGTTCCCGAGGCGCGGTCTCATCGTTATCGTAGCCACTTTAGTCGGATTCGTTTTCGGAATTTTCGTGGCCCTCGGTCTGGGGGGATTCCAACGTGCCAAGGATGTTCCCGAAGTCAGCCAAAAGCTGAATATCCTCCGCGATGTCCTCTCCTTTCGGAGGCGTAGCGTCCCCAAATCCTAGGCGGAAGTTTGGGAGCTAATGTATTCGCAGTTCATCGCAGAGTGGGGACCCACCCTTGCCGGGTTACTCCGACCCCTGAATCAGGTTAGATGATCGTGACCTTCCGGCTCGCCGGCTCTTCACAATAATTGAACGGGTCAATTCAGACTGTAGTCTCGCGCCACGCGCACAAGGACTCAGCATAGGCAGCGCTGCCGTCACGTAGCCAGGCGTCGAGTTGAGCCGGTTCCTTCAATTGCTGACCGCGCAAGCGCGGCACTTCCACGAAGCTGCAACTCATCTCAGGCAGGGCCGTCATATCGCCCCACAACTTTTCGAACTGAGCCACCGGGAAGATATCTTCCTGCCCCTGCCCCCAGCGCTTCTTTACGTCCTTAAGCGTGATGTAGGTGGGCATGCGTGCAGCTACAACACGGACCGCCTCTTCGACACGTTCCGCATCGGAGAGCGCATCGCGGGTCAGATGGAAGATTGCAAGTAGACGGTCGATATCGATCCAGTATGTCGCACTATTGTAGTAACGAAGGCGACTTTCCAGTTCTTCGCTGGGGAGCGCTAAACCTTCAATCAACTGGGTTCTGCCGTTCACACAGGCAAGACCACCACCGCGATCTTCGATGTGGCGAGGGATCACTTCGGCAGTGAGCGCCACTCCGCGATGGATATGATGACCGAGGATAGCCGGATCGGCATCGACGGCCGCTGTGTCGATATTGTGCACCATCAAATATGCCAACTGGGGACGACTCTCAAGCAGATGCAGGAGCGTCCCATTGCGAAGCAGATTGGCAATCTCATACCAATGCCCTACAGGGTGTAGGCACTGCATGGGCACATTATCGGTGTAGTCGGAGCCTTCACCAGCGCTTTGGACCCACTGAATCAGCGCCTCATGCAGGCTCTGACGCATCTTCTGCGCCTGCGCATCAAGCAGCTGTTGCACGGTCTCCTCCCAAGCAAACCGAAGATCGCGCACCATGGGGATCATGCGCAGACCAATGCTGTGTCCAGACGAAAGTAGAAGAGGCCCGGGATAGTCATAGTCTTTCTCTGCGGCAAGATGCGCGGAGATTGCATCATGGGTGAGATAGCTCGTCGTGATAACGTGCGGAAGCAAGGCACCACATTCGCGGCTGACCCGAAGACTTTTGGCCAAGTGAATCTCTATGAAATTGCGGTATTGTCCGCCAAGCTTACAGAAAGGGCTCAGAGCTTTCACTACTCCGGCGCCCCGAGTCCACCGTGAGCCCACGCCTCCCGCCAAAGACACAACAGCAACACGCCCCCCAGCGAGGGCATCCAGACCAGCCGCGCGATGACTATCATTTACCTGATCTGCATTGGCGTCCTCAATAAGACTGGTGACCGGCAGGCGGTTCTGCGCGAGACCAATTCGCCCGGAATGGAGATCTTGGCGGATTTGTTCGTGCTGCAGGCGGTCAAAGCCGTAGTTGTCGAGGAGAGTTTTGAGCGTTCGCTTCTCGCCGCCTATCGCATCGTGGCGAGCCGGGAGCACGTGATCAAACAAGGTTTGAACCATGCCGGCGTATTCCGGATTGGAGCGGCAGGCAGCGCTAAAGTGCTCTAACTCCGCACGACGTCCCGGTGACAGCCGGGACACTTCGTTGCGAATGAGCAGTGGCACCTGGTCCGTGTAATAACCTGCGGGCATCAATGCCTCGTCACCGGAGAGTAACACTGCCTGCGTTCCCTTCTCGTTAATCGCGAAATCGTAGACCACAGGCTCTACGGCAAACGGCACGCAACGCTCCATGTGGCGCTTGGTCTCACTCATGATGGCCTGCAATCGGATTTGAGCCTGCACTTTGCGTTCGGGGCTGAAGAGGAACCCCATGCCGCCGCCGCTCATGCCCCCTAGCATCCAGAAACCCCAGAAATCGTGGCCGAATTCTTTTCTTACACAGCCGATCAGCGTCTCTACAAACAGATTTCCTGCCCAAGGAATAATGGTCTGAATGGGGCCGTCGAAGTTGCGCTGAAAACAGACGCCGAGTTCGTGGATGTCACCCCGCTGGAGTTGACCAACGATCTCGTCGAGGATCCCGAGGGCTTGTTGGCGGCCGAGCCACTCTTTTTCACAACGCAGAAGGTACTTCTCGGTAACCATTTCGAGAATGGGACCGACATCCTGTGCCATACCGCCGTGGACGAGCACCAGGCTCTGTTGAAGCTTCTCCCGGGCCTCGCGCGGAATTTCGGTTTCAGTAAAGATCCTGTGCCGCGGAAGCAAGCATCCACGGCTGATCCCAAACTCCGGGTCATCCTTAGCGGAGAGTACGCTATGGATGAGCTTGATACCAGGCCAGACACCACCGGAATCCTGCCAGCCTCCGCCGCTTCCCCCGAGCCATTCACCCAGGATCGCGCGCGCGGCAACCAGCCTGCGGTCATGCTCTTCCACGCCTCCGGTTAACGAATGGATCTGGCCCGTTGCACGCATGCACACAGCGATGAGACAGGCAAGGAGGTTGGTGGAGACAGCTAGCCGGGAGCCCTTAGGGATGTCATTTACGTTGCTGACGATTTCAATGCCGCATCCAGGCCTTCCAGTGAGGCGTTCCAGTAGAGCGGCCAGGGGTTGCGTTGAACCCTCGATGCCCGGAGGGACTATGCCGCTGGCGATGATACCCGCCTTGAGCAAGCCCAGATAGTCGCGGGAAAAGTCGAAGACCTCGGCAATTGAAGAAACGTCGGCCGTAGCGTGCAGGTCGACACTGGTCAAGCGGATGACCGGTTGATCGATCGCGCGTAGATAAGCCTCTACTGGCGGCCTAGGTTCGGTAAAGCACTTGCTCGTCCCGTGGATCGCGAGATCGATGGATGCGTTAATGACGCGCGCTCCCTCGGGGAAGTCCATGCCGAGGAAGAAAATGTCGCTCCATCCGCAGTGCGTGAGGTCCATGCGGACAGGCGTTGCTTCACGCAGGATCGGAAAAACCGGATCGCCTGCAAGAAGCTCGGGACGGATGCGCAATGGATAGTCGTCCGTATGGCCAGCGCGGAACATCCATTGGTTGCCTCGTACGCTCCGCACGCTGCGTCGTACTTGGTCCGCGAGTGTTTGGAAGCCAAGGGCCCGGTAGCTGGCGGCCAGCGCACTGGAAATAGGGGCGCTGGCACCCTGTTCGGCCTGTGCGTCCAGAAAGGACTTGATAGCTTCCTCGAAGCGACGATCCAGAAGCTTTTTGTAGCCGGTGAATGGAATGTGCGCAGGCCCAGCAGCTGCGGGCAGGATGGGTATGTGAAATCGATGGATGGCGTAAAGGAAGAATAGCGCCCGCACGCGTTCGTAGAGATTATCACTGTCTCGGCGAAACCTCTCAAGCGCCTGACATTCGGCGAGGAGTTCGTCGATTGTCAGACCGCGACACAAGCCATCCAGGGACAAATCGCGCTGCTCCCCGCTGCCCGCGATAACGCTGGTAAAGCGGCTCAAGAGCAAGGACCTCCGCTGGTTCGGGCCATTTCGCGGTCGGCCAGGAGATCAATCATTTGCGATAGCACCTCGTTGCGATCACGGCCGTTCAGCGCAAGTGCGAGCTGTGCGATCAAAAGACCGTATGGGTGTCCAAGATCGTAGCGCCGGCCTTCGTCTTCTACGGCAAGGTATTGTTCCTGGCGTGCGAGTTCGTTGAGCGCGTCCACCAATGTAACTGATGTTTTGGCCGATTCTGCCAACCTGCGATCGAGAATATCCATCACCGTCTGCGTCAACACGTGGATGCCGAAAAAGCAGAGATAGAGTCCGGAGCGAATGCCGGGGATGAGAAGGCGCTGCTCCGCCTCAGTGGGGGTAGGTTTTTCGATGACCGTCTCGACGCGATACAGGTCGCTGCATGGCGGGAGGCGGTGTCCACCGACAGTCCCATAGCGCAGTAGTTGGCTCTCGCGAGTTGGTTGGACACCGCTTACCGAACACTGTTCCTTTTCGGCCAATTCCACAAGGCGCTTTGCGGAAGGCTTGGAAGCAGAGCTTACGTAGAGGTGGTCGCCCACCATATGGAGAAAGGGGTCGCCGCTCGTAAACTGGCGGGCGCAATGGATGGCGTGACCGTAGCCGCGCGGTTCAGGCTGAGGAATGAACCGGACCGACGAAGCGTAAAGCCCGGCAGCCTGCGAATACGGTGATTCGTCGCCAGGCCAAACTACAACGGCAATCTCCTCGGCACCGGCCGCAAGCGACTGTTCGATCAGGATGCAGAGAAGTGATTTCTTGTTACCCTCGCCGTCGATGAGGGACTGAAGAGGCAATGTACGCTGAGACTGCGCCGCGGCAGTAATGACAGCTTTCTTGACTAACAAGGACGCACCTGAATGAAATTTATCACGAATGCTTCGGCTTTCGGGCTTTA
>NZ_JBARMD010000358.1:0-11741 GCF_049802275.1 Occallatibacter sp.
CCGTCGATGAGGGACTGAAGAGGCAATGTACGCTGAGACTGCGCCGCGGCAGTAATGACAGCTTTCTTGACTAACAAGGACGCACCTGAATGAAATTTATCACGAATGCTTCGGCTTTCGGGCTTTAGCCTATTGCAACGAGCTTCTGGTGAAGCAGGATTGTGAGTTGGGACACAGATTGCGAGGGTCATCGCGCGCTCCATGGCTTGCGGACCTATGGATATGATGGTGCGCAGGCGCCGTTTGTCCTATTGCAAAACCCGGGTCGAAAACGATCTGCTGGCCTTGGTTGATGAGGCGCACGACATTGGTGCGGCTCGGCAGGGCGGCGTATCTCAATGCGGCTCTTCCGATACAATCTTGGGGATACACTAACCTGCCCACGAGTGACATTGGCTGCGGAGGGGATTTGAGTTTCGGGAACTTTGACGCGCCAGTTGAATTGCTGGATGGCTTCCGCTTCGGGCGACTGAGGCTCGATCGATTCTTCATTTGAGGGCAACGGATGCCGAATACAACGGTATTTATCTTTGATTCTTCTTATCCAAGTATTGACATTGCCCTGCCAATCGACGAAGCGGAAATGCATGTAGTGGTGTCGGATCGTGAAGTCGAACCTCCGCCCGGTCACACAAACCTCCAACTTGAAGAACCGACCGGCTTCGGATCTTTTCGAAGGAACATCCGGCTGTTACGCGCAACCTGGCGCAAGTCAGATGGTCGGAAATGTATCGTCATTTCGGCACCTGGGATGCGCAGACAGCAGTTTTTGTTGAATACGCTTTATGCCCTTTGTCTCTGTCGGAATGTAGAGTTTTTTGACGGTGTTGGCCTGAGGTCGCTGGCAAGGTCGTGGAAACTAATCGTCACTTCCACAGCCCGGTTTCTCGGTAAATGCGCTATTGGAAGGCTCAAGGAAAAGATCAGAACAGCGCAATTCAACCACCGTATAAGAACTCTTTGCTCCGCAGCAACTCCGGAAGGGCGTTTATTCGGTATCTACAATCGCACTCGCAGTTTTTCGCTTCCACTCGATAAAGTGACCCAGCAACCGAGTGGTAACTCAATCTATGGCGGATACACCCGGGGCTGGTATCTGCCCACGCTTTCAAATCACCTGCAGCGCTACAAAGTGCAAACCACTCGCCACCGGCTTCGCGACGTTACGCTTCATATCGAAGATGTTGGGGGGGGGCCAGAGCGTTTTCTCTTCCAGCACGAGCGGATCCTCGATTATCCATATCTGCTGATTACCAGGGAACGGCGCAACGGCACCGTGTCTGTCTCGACCCGCGCTAAAGTCATGAGCGTAGAGCGTGGCATCGATATGTTACATTTCACATCCAGTTACTATCATTGGCTGGTGGATGGCGTCCCTAGAATTCTCGATCTCATCGATGATGGAACCGACTTCGATAAATATCCACTGATAATGCCTCCTTTGGAAGTATTCCAGCGACAACTTCTTGAGATTCTGGGAATCTCTTCCGATCGGCAAGTAGTCATAGTGGGTAAGGATGATTGGTGTCACGTGGGTGAGTGCATCTTCCCTACCGCCACTTTCCCATTTACGGTGCCCGGACTCGATGACTATTGGACACAGCCAAATGGCGATATGTTGTTAAGAATTCGCGAACGCATTTTGGCACGCCTGCCAAAAAGGAATTCAAAAAGCGAGAACGCAAAAAAGCGTCTCTACATCAGTCGAGCTAAGGCAACTAAGCGAAAACTCACCGTTCAATCCGAAGCTGCTGTAAGAACAGTTTTGGAATCGAGGGGATTTCAAACAGTCTACCTCGAAGACTTGCCGTGGATTGACCAATTGCAGTTGCTGATAGGTGCAGAGATTATCGTTGGCGTACATGGCGCTGGGCTGACCAATATCATTTTCGCAAATGCGCGATCTCTGCTTGAATTCCAGAACCCACTCGAGGCCCGCGCATATTTCGCTGTGATCGCAAGAGAACTCAATATGAGTTATGCATACATCGTAGGAACACTCGAGGGGCATTCGAAGAACTTCGATAACATTATGGTCGACCCTGCAGCGCTCATCAAAACACTGGATCGACTCAGCGTGAGCTCGTGATGCCAAAGACACCGAGGCGATTTCGATATAGTTTCCGGCGCGCGTTAACGCTCGGAGTAACAGCTGGATATGAATTTCATTTGGAGAAATCCCAAAACCTTCCAGGAATAAACGACCGCATCTGCATGTAAAAGATAGGCCTCGTCTGTGCGCTGAATACGTTCGAGAAGACCCCAGAGATGGCATACGAGACGACCGTTGCGATGGCCGCTCCCATGGCAGAATACCTCGGGATCAAATATAGATTCATGACGACATTGATCACAGCTCCGGCGACGATTCGGTAGAGAGACAGTTTAAAAAGGCTCTTTGTTACATCAAATGGGCTCTGGGCTACCCCGAGGAAGACGAAGACAGAGGCCCAAACATGGACCGCAAGCACCGGCCCAGCGCCGCGATAACCGCTCGAGTACAGTATTCGAACGATTGCATTTGAAGCGAGTGCCACGATGGAACCGATGACACAGGCTGATAGCGTCATGAGCGAGAATAGCTTGCGAAGCCGTCCATAAAAAAGTGCTGGGTCGTCCTTTGCCCGCATGATAGCGGGAGATACAGAGGAGACGATGGCCATGGGGATGAAATACCAGACCTCCGATATTCTGGTAGCCGCTGCATACAGCCCAACTGCAAAGTCTCCTTGCATCATCTTGAGCATGACCATGTCCAGGCGCATATAGACCATGACGGCCATTGCGGAGAAGATCACCGGCCAGCTTTGCTTTAGCAATTCAGTCGCTCTCTTCTTGCTGCTTCGCCAGGAAGACAATCTGCCGCCCGACAACCTGTAGCCGAGCACAAGACCGGCCGCGCCTAGCGCAACCTCTCCGGTCATAGCTACTGCAAATGTCCACAAGGGCGCCTTGGCGATTACCAAATACACGCGGACGACGACAAAGAGAAGAAATGCCGCGTTCTTCGCCCAGACGGTGATTTTGGACCGCACTTGCGATTGGAAGAAGACATCAATGGTGTCCAGCGCTTGGAAGACAAGTGTTAGCGAAAGGATACTGACCAATAGCAGCGCCATCCGATCGTGACGTTGAATCAATGCAAGGGTGCCAATCGATGCTGCCATGGCAACCAAACCTGCACCACCTCTGAGTGCGAGCGTTGTACCCAGAATCTCGCACGTGTCCTCGGCCTTTTGCAGCACCTCCCGCACAACAATTCCGTCCAGGCCAAGCGTGGTCACGCTCCCGAACAAGGCCACGAATGCAGCAGCGAAGTTCAAGCTACCGAACTGTGCTGGCCCCAAATACCGAGCGACCCAGACCCCGACGAAGAGGCCCATCCCCATGCGGATGACACGGTCCACCATCAACCAGCCCATATTTCCGAGTATTCTGCGCAGGCCGGGCCCGATCTTGTCCAATTGTCTTGATATTTGCGCAGAGTATGCGGTCATCTTCAATAGCTGGTTCCTTAAATTGGGTCGGCAGCGTCTGGAGGAGCGGGCCCCGTCGTTTTGCGAACGCGAATCCGTGATCAGGACCTTATCATTTCATGCTGCAACGATTGTTTCAGTTGCTTCGGTATCGGCTGGCTGTCCTCTGTGTTTTATCCTAAGTGCTACTATACTTGAAGGTTTACCCGATAGTTCCTGAGGTTCCGATTCATGCAGACAGGGACGCTGCAAACGCCTGTCGCGTTGTTTGTTTTCAATAGACCTGGCACTACGCGCCGCGTGTTTGACGCAATCTCCAAGGCACAGCCTGCGAAATTGTTGCTGATCGCCGATGGACCGCGACAAGGTAGAGACGAAGCTGAGGTCTGTCGTCGCGTGCGCGAGATCGTAACCTCTGTTAGCTGGCCCTGTGAGGTGTTCGAGAATTTTTCCGAGAGGAACCTCGGCTGCCGGGAAAGGATGATCAGCGGACTGGATTGGGTGTTTTCCCAGGTAGAGGAAGCGATCATACTGGAAGATGATTGTCTTCCAGACCCTTCCTTTTTCCCGTTCTGCCAGGAGTTACTTGAGAGGTACCGAGGCGACGACAGGATCGCTTATATTTCTGGTGACAATCTTGTAGGCCGGTACCGGAAGCCTGCAGACAGCTACTATTTCTCCCAAATCGGCGGCATCTGGGGGTGGGCAACGTGGAGGCCAGAATGGCAGCGCTACGACCGCCACCTTGTCGATTGGCCGGCGCTAAGAGAGCGGCGGATGTTGGAAGAAGTCTTCGACGACCCCAAGGTTGTCGCCTTCTGGACCCAGATCTTCGATGCCATGCACGAAAACAGAGGCCCCGACACCTGGGATTATCAATGGCTATATACAGGGTTAAAAAATAGCTCACTTACTATCGTTCCAAATGTCAATTTAGTTACCAACATAGGCTTTGGAGAGGGCGCAACTCACACTATTCAAGCCGATGCCCGATTCATACTTCCAGCAACTTCGATGGAGTTCCCGCTGAGGCACCCGGCCAGTTTCATTCCTTCGCGCAGCCTCGACAGGTATCGCGCTCAGGACATGTTACAGCAATCTCGAATGCAGCGCGCCTTGAAAAAGGCTCACCGGGTTGCTAGCAGATTCTTCAGCTAGCATTGTGCTTAGGTTAAGTTGAGCCACCTTTTGAATTGATGAAACGAGAGCAGCCGGTGTTGAGCCGTAGTATGGGTTCCCGCACAATGGCAGCGCAGCTTCGATTGTCATCGAGTCATCTGCTGCAAATCGCTTTCGATCAGGCTTGGGCGGCGATAGATGAAGTTTACAGTTCGAGCGGTCTTTAGACCATTGGCCAAGCGGTACAAGAAGCTGCTCTGTGGTTTTCGAGTAAATAGATGAAACTGGCCGAACGACAGCAGATGCCTTCCGAACCGAGTAGCCAGAAGACCTAAAGACTCCTTGGTATAGAAAGCAATATGCTGACCACTCGTCGGCACGTAATACCACCAATCAGCCAGTCGGGGGACGGGATCAGGGACAAGGCAGGTCGAAACGAACACGTTGTCCGATAGATTCATTAGCTGTTCCAGTCCGGAGACCGGATCAACGAAGTGCTCGAGCAACTCGAATGCTGTGAGAAAGTCGAAGGTTGCCCCGTCCTGGCATTCGAAGCCCCTCGCGTAATCATTTGTGGCGTAACGATCTGACCAGAAAAACTTGAAGCCCCTATCTCTCATGAGTCGAACGAAAACGCCGTGACCCGCGCCAAAGTCAACTGCGCTGTTTGTTTTTGGAAAAAGCAGGTTGAGAACGGCGCCAGTTATCTCGCAATTCACCAGATTTCGCTGCATGGCTCCAACGTCTTGGCGGGCGATCGCAGAAGAATACGCCTCGTCCAACCAATACGGTTCCTCAGTCTGCATGAATCCGCATTTATCACAACGAAAGTATCGAACGCGATACTTCCGAAGCACCTGGGTCTCTTCGAAAAATTCTGTTCGCGACTCACATACCTTGCATTTGGCCGGCAAGAGGTTATCTTTTGCAACTGAAGTCTTCACTAAGCCAAGGCCTCCGGACAAAAATTCCCGAAATTCCAGATTTGATTATTGCATCGATAGTGTCACTCACCGAGTTTGCACCCGACTCACCTTAAGCTGCAATTACTAGCGCTCTGCCGGCAAAGGGTTCAGTCGGTGATTCTGCGCAGACAGTGCTGCTGTTTTCGCATAGAGCGCACGGAAACTCGCGGCTGTATCTCTGAACGAGTATTGCGATAATAAGAGTGTTCCCTTAGCGACCAAGTCTTGTCGGAGTTCCGACGAATTGAGAAGTTGCGCCATTAATGCCGATAAGTCCGATGGCGAATCTGGGTCAAAGTAGAGGGCCCCATTCCGTCCGACTTCGGGCAGCGTAGTGGCATTTGAAGAAAGCACGGGAAGGCGTGCCTGGAATGCTTCGAGGATTGGAAGGCCAAAGCCTTCGAACCGGCTCGGGTATATCATCGCCGCTGCAGTATGGAAGATAGCTTGCAACTCGGCCGGCGTAACAAACCCGAGGAAATGCAATTGCTCGGATACCTTGAGTTCTTTAGCGAGCTTGTCGAGAGATAACCGATGCTCGGTGTACGATCCCGTAAAATAGACATGCGGGGCGATACCTTGTTCACGCTTCAAGATATGAAGCGCTCTTAAGATAACCTCGTGGTTCTTGTGTGGCCACGTTCTTGCGGGATAGATGAAAAAGCGATCGTGGAGTCTATATTTATCGACTGTGCTCCGGATTTCCTCGCTGGAAGGATCCTTGTAGGCTCCAAAAACTGAACCCCACGGAATCACAACGACCTTGTCCGGTGACGTTTCATAACATTTAACAAGATCCAGCTTGGTCCATTCGGCGTGGACGCAAATATAGGAAGCCTGATTGCAGAAAGCACGATACATTCTCTCTCGCTCTGCAAAGGCAGTCTCAGAAAAGAATTGCGGGTGATGAAGGTGTTGCAGGTCGTGCGGCTGGTAGATGCTGGGCAAGTCTGTCAGATATGCCACAGGTGTCGGGAAGTGAACGACATCGAACTGATGAGATTCGACATATCCATCAGAAACAGGTATCTGCGCAGTTTCGTTGTGCAGCTTCTTCAAGTCGATCAGTTTCTTCCAAATGAACCGGAGGGGCGCAATCCGTCGCAGCGACGCCTTCACCGTGCTGAAGGTTGACTCGGGAATGCCCTCCAGCCTGCAAGGACCGTAAACATAAGGCACAAGCTGCCTTTTTGAATTCTCAGGAACGATAAACGTAAATTCCTGATCGGTGACCTCTGAATCCGAAAGCGCTTTGGCCAGGGCCAGCAAGGCCGTGCCAACTCCTTGCTCGAAATCTGAAATTCTGCAATCGATTGCGACACGGAGCTTAGGAGCCATCTGAATTATTTGATCCTCTTCGCAGTAAGTTTACACGCGACGGATGCTTCCATTCCACCTGCGGGGGTAAAGCCTGAGGCCGTGAAATACACGAGGACGCGCTTCTCAAGAGCATCCCGAACAGGTTGCGGAGATGCTCCTCTCCGGAGAGCGTCCGACCGATCGCCGAAGGTCTTGGCTCATGCCGTGGCAGCATCGTACAATCAGTCGAAGAGCCAGCAGGATGCCGCAACACGGATGCGGTTGGACCCCGTTTTCTCTCGGTGGCTACGCGAGTAGGGCGAGGCCTGTGAGCGACTGACGGCGAGTCGCACCAGAGTGAGCCTCCTCTCTCCGAAAAGGAAGAGGCATTCAATCATGCGGAGAGTGGATCTCAATGCAAGACGATGTCATATCAAAGTGCGGAGGAAAGCGGCTCAAAGGGCTTTCAACGCAGAACAACTCTGATCGTCCGCTCTTTACCGTGGTCACGCCGGTCTTCAATGGCGCCAAGGGGATGGAGGCAACCATCCTTAGCGTACGAGACCAAAAATATAAAAACCTTGAATACATCGTCATCGATGGTGGATCAACGGATGGAACACTCGACTTACTCCGCAAGTATGAGGACACGATTGATTACTGGGGCAGCGAGCCAGACCAGGGGATTTACGATGCGATGAACAAGGCTATCGGCCTTGCCCGCGGTCAATGGGTGTACTTCATCGGCTCGGATGATACCTTATGCGATTCCCTGGACGCCGTCGCTCAATACCTTCACGACGATCGGACAGTCTATTACGGCAATGTTCTCCTGACCGGATCGCAGAAGATATACGACGGGTCATTCGGGTCATGGAAACTTTCACGCCGTAACATCTGCCAGCAGGCAATCTTTTATCCTCGTGGTCTCTTTGAGTCGGAGCGCTTTAGCCTGCTGTATCCCGTGTTGGCTGACTGGGAGTTCAACCTACGGATTTACTCCAATCATGTATTCAGATTTCAGCACATTCCTGTACTGATCGCTAAGTACGACAATGTCAGTGGGGTTAGTGGGCTCGGTGATGATCGATTCAAGCGTGATATGGGAAGCTTGATCCGCGAACACTTGCCAGCGGTGTGCTATATGCTGCATCAAGTCGGGACGATTGCTCGTTCAGCCATCCGTTGGATTTTGAGGCGACCTGGCGACAGAGGAATCAAGAAATCGTGCCCGGCCAAGAGCTGCGGTGTGAAATAGGACCGAATTATGCGAGATCTAGCTGGTTCTTATCGCATCTATCCGGGAGCCTCGGGCAATGCGGTGTTCTTTTCACGAGATAAGCTCAAACTGGCGGAATTGTGTCTTGAATCGTTCCGCAAATTCCGTCTGAAGACTTGGGCGAAAACTTGGAGATGGGGATTCATATCATTGCTATTTGGCAGGAGACATCGGCTTTGGGCTCCTAGGCCATCCTTGGCAACAGCTCACATGGCGTCTTCTTTCCTGTCGCCCGTCGTCGATTGGCGCCGTCGTTTTTCCGACTCCCAGCATGAATGCCGACCTCTATGATTTCTCCAACGGTTCCTGTGTTGCCGCAAGCGATCTCGCTGACGGCCGAGTCCGTAATCGCAGGCGAGGAGCGTTTGTCCATTCTTCTCGTCAACTATAACGGCATGCGGTACCTGGGGCCATGTCTGGAGTCCATCCGCCTCCATGCCCCCCCTGGAACCCAGGTAATACTGGTGGATAATGCTTCTACGGATGGATCCCTTGAAGCCGCGAGGGCGAGCTTCCCATGGCTCGAGATCGTTCGAAGCGACCAAAATCTTGGCTTTGCCGGAGGAAATAACCTCGCTGGAAGGAGCGCTCGAGGCAGGTTTATACTGCTCCTCAACACAGACACGCTGCTGTTGGAACCGATTGCCGCAATAGTAGACTGGCTAGAGACTCACGTTTCGTACGGCGCCCTCTCGATCAATATGCTTGATGGAGACCGCATTTCGCGTGCCTGCACGGGAAGGTTCCCGTCGGCGGCACGGCTAGCTGTTCTGCGCTCCATGCTGATATCGCCCGAGCAGTACGG
This sequence comes from Occallatibacter sp., assembly GCF_049802275.1. NCBI lineage: Bacteria > Pseudomonadati > Acidobacteriota > Terriglobia > Terriglobales > Acidobacteriaceae > Occallatibacter > Occallatibacter sp. The sequence goes on from NZ_JBARMD010000358.1 coordinate 8,944, forward strand.
TGCGGAAGAGGCCTATGATGTGGATTGGGTGCAGGGGTCTTTTCTTCTCACGCGCACAGATGTATGGCATGTGCTGAACGGGTTGGATGAAAGATTTTTTATGTACGGCGAGGATATCGATTTTTGTAAGAGAATGCAGGAGGCGGGGTTTGGGTGTGCCTATCTGCCCCGTTGGAAATACGTGCATTGGGGTGGCTTCGCCTCGAGCCGGTTTCCGGAACTAGTGTGCAGTTTTGCGATTTACGTCGAGAAACACATGAAGGGGATTCATCGGCTTCTTTGTCGCGGTGTCCTATTCGCGGGATGCCTCTTGAGGGCTGCCATGTATCGGACCAGGGGCGTCATTCAAGGACGGGAGTTCGACCGGATCGAAGCAACCAATTGCTGGCGTGCTTTCAAGGTAATAGTTCAACGTCTGGAATAAGGACCCTGCTTTGACGGAGCCAACTGCAAATTCCTATTTATTGCCCTCGAATGCCCCTGCCACTCCGCTGCGCCCCGGGGTGGCAGGCTTTCTGTGGGTCCATATTTATCTTCCATTTGCCGCGTTTTACTTCTTCCTAAATCACGCCGGGGTCGACAATCTTGGGCTGCCGATTGGGATCTTCTACACCTCGCTCCTCTCACCTCTCTTCTATATTTGGCTATACCTTGAAGGCCGCCGCTGGCTGACAACGAACCTCCTCCTGATCCTCTCGCCTTTTATCCTGGCACACGCAGCCATGGGCATTGAAAATCCCGTGGAGTATCTGCGCACGCTCGCACATTGGTGGGCTGTCTATGTTACGGTGTACGCATTTTGCTGGGCACTCTCGAAATGCAGAAGCCTCGATCGGCTATTCGATCAGTTAATCCTGCTTAACTTCTGCGCCGCTGTGCTTGGCGTTATTCTTCGCCCCACTCCCCTGCAGGCTCTATTCTGGATGAACACTCAACCGATTATAGGTGGCCCAGATGTACTGCGGCTCAACCTTCTTTCTACCGAGCCATCAGCCTACGCCGAGTTGATGTTTCCTTTGATTATCTTTGCGACCCTCCGGCTATTGCACGAAACCAAGAGACGAAATGGAACATATTTCATGATGATTGCTTTTCCTTTTCTGCTCTGTCAGTCCTTTGGAGGGATTAGCATTGGCCTTGCTGCGATCGGCGTATCGCTGATGGTCGGCTACCGGCAACTGCTAAGCAGTCGGAAATCCCGGATTCGATTCTTTTGTTTGGCCATTGCAACTGGAGCTCTGCTCTTGACTCCTAACCCAATCTCGCAGCGAGTATTGCAGGTGGCGGCAGGGAACGACGGCTCCACGCAAGGTAGAACTATCTTAGCCTACGTTTCCGGTTACACAGTAGCTTCTTCAAAGAGTCTTTGGTGGGGAGTGGGGTTGGGCCAGTCGAAGTATATCGACTTCTCCTATCTCGGCTTCGGTTTGGAAGGCCACATTCCCAATTTCATAGCCGGATTTTTAGCCGAGTTTGGACTCATCAGCGTTGCAGTTGTTCTGGTTGTGGAGTGTTATCTCTTCTATAGGACGAAAGTGCACCTGAATTCCTTCCGGCTTGCAATGTTTGCGGTAGCGTTCCTTCAGCAGTTCACTGGAAGTTATGGGACGGATATTCAGATTTATCTGATATGGTTTTTGGCCTTCTATCCGTTCTTACCCGAGTTTGATCTGAATCAAGGTCTCAGGGTAGAGGTGTCTCGCCCATGAGCGAAGCGCGACCCCTGAAGGTACTCGTATCCGCATTTGCGTTCAATCCGACTAAGGGGTCGGAGTGCTCAGTTGGGTGGGATTACGTGCGTGCCATCGCGGCAAAGCATAAGGTATGGGTGATCACGAGAGCTCTCGAAAGAGAGGAAACGGAACAGTATCTGCTTCAGCACCCACACGCCCTGGCCAACTTATCAGTTCAGTATGTTCAGGAGAGATTCAGAAACCTCACTTCCCCCTTGGGTCACATAACGAATTACTGGCGCTATAAGGTCTGGCAGTGGGACGCATACGTGCTTGCTCGTGAGCTCGATGCAAGAATCGATTTCGATGTGGTTCACCAGCTTAACGGAACCGGATTTCGCGAGCCTGGACATCTTTGGAAGCTCGGCAAGCCCTTCGTGTGGGGTCCAATTGGGGGATTGCAGTTTACTCCATTTTGGCTCCTTAATGCCGTGCCGTTCGGTTCGCGAGTATTTTGTGTCCTGAAGGGCCTGTCAACGCTCTGGGCCATGCACGTATCTCGCCGGCCGAGGCGAGCGGCGGCGACTGCACAGGTGATCCTAGCCTCGTCGAGCAATGTAGCTGAGAAAGTTCATGCGCTCTGGGGCCGAGACGCTATTACACTGTGCGAAGTAAGCGCACCGGATCTGGAGCCGAGGGCGCTGGTTCGCCGAGGGCCCGGAGAGCCGTTGCGTATTGTCTGGAGCGGGACATGCAACCCGCTCAAGGCTCTTAATATCGTTTTGCTGTCGCTCGGGCAACTCAAGCAATCTTTTGCCGATTGGCGCTTAATCGTCATTGGAGATGGACCACTTTGGGAGAGTTGGAAGAGGCTCGCCGGTAAGCTCGGACTCGCCGAACACTGCAGCTTTCTGGGAAGAGTACCGCGTGCCGAAGCTCTTTCAGTCATGGCAACCGGCCACTGCTTTGTCCAGCCTAGCCTGTATGACGCAACCTCCACGGTGGTAGCCGAGGCTCTGGCGCACAGACTTCCTGTCCTTTGTCTCGACCATTTCGGATTCAGGGACGCCGTTAACTCGGCATGCGGCGTGAAGATTCCACCGAACCAGCTTGATCAAGTGATTG
>NZ_JBARMD010000359.1:0-2811 GCF_049802275.1 Occallatibacter sp.
ACTGTCACCGTCGTCATCTGCACTCGTAACCGCTCTGTCTTGCTTCAGAAGTGTCTCGCCGCGGTCAGCACTCTCAGCCCCGCACCGAACCAGATTCTCGTCGTCGACAACGAAGGCGATAGTGACACCCACAAAGTGGCGCAGGATTACAATGCCCGCTATACCGTCGAACCGGTCCATGGCCTGAGCCGCGCCCGCAATCGCGGTCTCACCGAGTGCGACACAGATATTGTCGCGTTCCTTAACGACGATGTCATTCCCGCGCCGGATTGGCTCGGCCTTCTGCTTGTGCCCTTTGCTGACCCGCAAACCGGCGCCACCACAGGCCGCGTCATCACACCCGACTCTCAGGATTCCGAGGCGCTCGAGCAAAGCCCGCGCGCCCTCAGCAACCAGGATTCGCGCTGGTTCGAGATCGCTACTTTTGGCGGCTTGGGCCTCGGTTCCAACATGGCATTTCGCCGGTGCGCACTGCCCATCCAGCGATTCTTTGATGAACGCCTTGGCCGCGGCGCACCCTTCGAAATCGGCGAAGAAAGTTATGCCTTTGCGTGGCTCCTAGAGCACGGCTACCGCGTCGTCTATCTCCCATCCGCCGTCGTCTATCACCCGCCTCTCAGTCGCGCCAGCATCCAGCGGGAGGCCCGGAATTCTTTTGCTTACTGGCTTCTAATCTTCACGGAATTCCCCGGCCAGCGGCTAAATATCCTTCATTTCCTTATCCGCCGCCTCCGAGGCAAGCGCCTCGACTGGCCCCGCAACCCTCAGGAACCAGGCGATATTGTGTCCAGCAGTTGGCGCGTTCTGGTTCCGGCAGCCATCAAGGGACTTTGGCTATTCATCCGTTCGCCGAAACACCGTGATCTTAGGCACCCTTGAGCCAGCTGGTACGAGTTCCCCACCGCAAGCATCGGTGTATGCCCGGATGCTCGCCGCAGTCGTCCCTTGGTTGAACCTGGGGACGAGCAGGAACTGGAAGTGTACAGTACCGCGATTCTGTGGCTCAGAATCAGGTTGAGCCGGGGAGCCAAACGAACTGATATGTGAACGAGAGCCCTGCTAACCTCGCAAGATTTGGATCCCTCGCCCGTTGAATTTCGGGGCATTGATTCAGAATCCGGACTCCCCACAGGCGCGCGGATAGATGTTTAGTTCGCATCCAACCACCGATGCGTACCATCAGGGAGGTTGACCGCTTTCATTCTGAATGTCTGCGAACGGTGCAGGGGAAGTCCGCCTACTCGATATGTTGCAGTTATCGTGAAAAACGTGGTTCCTCGGAATGGCGAATTCTCAATAGGGAGAGCGCTTCCGCAAGGCACTGATTCCCTATGCTCAAAACCAATACGTTTCACAAGACTCGAAACCCGCAACGTTTGATTGCCAAGCCTCATCACACCGGTCTGCGTAGAGAATTCGCACGTGAGCCATACATCGAACACCGTTAGGTAACCCTCGTTAACTACATAGAGCGAGGTAGCAGGTGGATTCGTCGAGTCCGCAGGCGCATCGGGCACGAGCGAGAGCCATTGATGGAACTGAAGCGCGAAGAAAAGCGAGAAAACCAATACCAGAATGGCATAGATCCAAATAGGCATCCTTCTCCATATCGAGAAAAGAAAGTTCAAGCGCTCTGACAGCACTCTGCTGCTCTGCGCAGCTTCCGGTCGGAGTGTCCCCGTTTTATTGGCCATCTCTATTCTGTGAACAATGAACCGTACCAGACCCAAAGCCCACAGTGACCTCAAGCAGGGGCCTGGAGCCGAGGGGTTCTAAACAGGCTCAACCTTGCGTTTCTTTAGGATGCATCTTCATAGCCCTCGATGAGTCTCAAGTTGTACCGCGAACTGAACATGATGAGAGGTCCGATGCGTCCGCGAGAATCGCGCCAAAACTCGGACAACAATGTTAACCAACGTACTGTGCGAGCGGTCACAGTACAGATTTCACGAATCTCCTATCGTCCCCACAAAGCTTGATTCACCCGCTCAGCCCTCTTCAAAAGACCTATCGGTGGGAATAGACATCTCAGTTCGGCTTAACAAATCGCAGACTGGCCTGATCTGGGCCGGACTGAATCATATCCTGAACTCGTATGCGACGCGAGAGGTGGCTGGACAGTCTCTTACTAGTTATCCGTTCCTAATCCAGCCGTTGCCACGCAATTTCAATTCGGGTACGTTCAGCCCCTCCATGATGAACCGCACCCTTGTGCTCTGCACCAAGCTTAGGCCACAGAGATCGACAGGGGGGATGTTTAAGCTGGATTTTCTAGAACTTCGCGGTGCCGCTTTTGCAGCTCGAGTCACACTGAAGAGGGGGCGATTCGAAGCTCAAAAGGCTCGAAAGTCGAGCCCTCAAGCTCAAAGGCGCGATGTCGATCCCAAGGCACTGAAGAATCTAGCGCTGAGAAAAAAGCAATGCCTCAAATTCCTCGAACGAGAGATGAAGCGCGCCACACGCAAGTTCCTTAAATACGGAAGCAGCGGCGAATTCAAGGCACTCTCCAAGGAATGGCGCGCGCATCTGCTTTGGATGCAATACCACCTGGCCTATTTCAAGCCTTTTCGCCCCGTGGGGCCCGCCATAAGGCGAATGCAGCGGATGCAGATCGATCTTCTGGTTGCAATGGCGAAGAAGGCAATCGATGCTCAGAAACGGCCGAACCCTAATGACAAGCTGCTTCGCGATGTCATTCGCCGCTTTATCCGCGATTGTCATCGTGGCCGAGTTCGCGACCGCAACTTTCTGTACATGCTCAGAAACCGGGAGAGCCCAATCGCGCAGGCGGAGTTGTTGGAATACGTCGCG
>NZ_JBARMD010000360.1:0-2978 GCF_049802275.1 Occallatibacter sp.
ATCCTGATCTACGGGCGCAGGATGTGTTTCTTGCGGAGCAGCCAGACTCCTACGGAGACGGTGAGCCAGACGAGTGTGGCGAGCGGGAAGACCACGAAGGGTCTGGTGCGGGGCAACCAGATCCAAAAGACAAACGCGAAGCCGGCGAGGCCGATGCAGCCCATCGCGGTGCCGTGTGCGTCGATGGCGGCGACGACCCGGCCGCGATTCGTTCCGTCAAATCCGGCGCGGGCTTTGTGCTGTTCTTCATGCCCTTCGACGAGGCTTGCGCTGGCGGGGAAGATTGCCGGGAAGGCGAGGAAGAAGCCGCCGATGACGGGGCCGAATCGCTGCGCGATCAATCCTGCGATAACGCAGACTGTTCCGCCGAATGCGAAGCGGATGATCCACTCGTGGGGTTTAATTCCCTTGATTGCGGAGAGACGAGCATGGACGATCACGGCGGCTATCTCACGATCAGCCAGAATGCGAACGAGGCGGCAAACCAGACTGGCATGAGGGTAATGGTTGCCGTGAGAGCGCGCGGTTTCCAGCGAATCAGCATGCAGCTTACGCATGAGGCGTAAAGCAGGAATGCGATCGCGCCGCAGATCATGGATCGCGCCTCGGTGGCTGCGTAGGTTTTGCCGTGACTGGCGATGGTGATGCCGATGGTGGCGAGCGCGATGGAGGGAGCGGCACCGAAGAGACCGGCGAAGCTCTTGGGGCGGAACATTTCAGCCAGTACGGCGAAAAAGCTGACGATGATGCCACCGATCAGGAAGCGGGCGAGAAGTTCTCCAATCTCAACATGCACGGAGATCAGTCCTCACGCGGCTCGCTGCGCCTTCTTGATGATGCGCATGGCGGCGGTGGTTTTCTTGCAGCCGAGGAGGGTGTATTCCTTGCCTTCAAGGCGGTGGTAGTTGACGAAGAACTCTTCGAGCTCGCGCAGGAATTTTTTAGGCAAGTCTGACAGCCGCTTGATGTAGGCGTATTCGTGGTTCATCTCGGCAACGGCAAGCAGTCGATCATTGCGAATCTTCTTCTTTCCATCGGTCTGCTCGCCTTCGATGATGCCGATGAGGCGGGCGCGGACAGCGATGCCGGGGAAGGCAGGTTCATCCATGAGAAGCAGGACGTCGATAGGGTCGCCGTCCGGGGCGAGGGTCCGGGGCAAGAATCCGAAGTCGTAAGGGAAGCTCATGCCAGCGGGAAGAACTTTCTTAACAGTGAAGATGTTCTGTTCGACGTCGAAGGCAAATTTGTTGCGACTGCCCTTTGGGGTTTCGATAATGACCTGGATAATCCCATCCCTTCCGTCGACCGGTTTAAGCAGGACTGGGTTTGCCATACTTGCAGCAGCCTTTTTTGCCATGAGATACTCCGCTCCAATTTATTAACAAAACTTTAACCTGCAAGCTGAGAGAGCTACGGAGTTGATTCGGTTGCCCTAACTGCGTTTGACGCAAGCGAGAAACCTTCAGCAACTTGACAGTGTTGCTGTGCGATTTCTACACTTAGAAAGGAGAATCCTACCCATTTCAAGCTCTAAGCATCTCATTTGGGGAGGATTATCCAGTTGGGGCGGCAGCATCGACCTGCGCAATGCAGGGAGTCACCCCAAACAAACGAGGTAGCCGGTCAGATGCCTGAGACGCGCGTGAGTCCGCGGGAGCGGTTGGTTCTTACTGCGATTATCGAGCTCTATATCGCTACCGGGGAACCTGTGGCCTCGCAGGCCGTCGCAGATCATTTTGCGCACAAAGAAGGATTGAGTTCCGCGACCATCCGCAACGTGATGGTGTCTCTGGGGGATGCCGGTCTGCTGGAGCAGCCGCACACCTCGGCCGGCCGAGTCCCGACGGCTGCGGCGTTTCGTTATTACGTGGAGCAGATTACGCGTCCAGAGGCGCCGATAGGGCGCATTGGGGTAGGTGGGGCTGCATTCGCGCATCTTCCTCAGAGCGGGATTCCGCTGAGCGAGGAGCGCCGCGGGCAAATTGAGGAAAGCTTTTCGGGAGTTACGAGTTCGAACGAGTACCTGGAGCGTACGTCGCATGTGCTGGCGCTGATTTCGAGCGGACTTGGTGTGGCGCTTGCCAGCAATGCGGAGGAGCAGGTGCTGGAACATATACATTTTTCACGGCTTTCCGCGGGACGGGTTCTTGCCGTGCTGGTGACGCGGGCAGGCGCAGTGCTGGACAGGGTTTTGGTTCTTGACCGGGAGCTGACGCATCTAGAACTGGAGACGGCAGCGCGGTATCTGAACGAGACGTTTCACAACTGGCCGATCGATCGGATACGGACTGAAATTGCGCGCCGTATGGATGAGGAACGGGCTGCGTACGACCAGTTGCTTGCGTCGGTAGAGGAACTTTGCCGGAAGGGAGCGCTGGCGGTGGGGGATGCGGCGTCGGTGCTCTACGTGGAGGGCAGGGCGAATCTAATCGCGGCAGAGGTGGATCGGGAGCGGTTGAAGCAGATGTTGCTGGCGCTGGAAGCCAAGCAGCGGCTGGTGGATTTGCTGACTGCTTATGTGAGTGGCAGCCAGCAGGAAGTGCGTGTTGTGGTAGGACTAGATGAGGCTTCCCCGGCGATGCAGGACCTGGTGCTGATCGGGGCCCCGGCCCGGCTGGGTGGCAGCAGCCTGGGAACGGTGGCAGTGATCGCGCCGACCCGCATCCAATACCAGGAGATGATCCAGGCGGTGCGATACGTGGCGAGGCTTTCGGATCGCCTACTGGAGATTTCAACCCAGTAAGACGACCCGGAACCCCGCAAGGCTATCGCGCGGAGGAGGTTCCGCATCCAGTGGGGCTTTGCACCGTAAGACATCGCAGAAGAAGACCGTCGGTCGCCAAGGAATTTATCATTGACTAAGAAGAGAAACATTTGGGGAATACGTAGAGATATGCCAGAGAAGGAAGCAGAGTTGTCGGCGTTGGAGAATGCGGAAGCCACTGTGCCTGAAAAGGCCGCAGGGGATGCGGTTGAGG
>NZ_JBARMD010000361.1:0-21362 GCF_049802275.1 Occallatibacter sp.
GGAATACATGGCACGGGCCACTTTTCTGTCTGACCTGAAGCTCATTGTGGATACCGCTGTCCGCCGCTGGGATAGCACGGCTATGCAAATGTTGCTCGCTGGTGAGATGGTGCAGGCAAGCCCCAAACCACAAAGCTTCGAGGAGCCTGCTTCGATCGCAAATTGCCAGGCGACCATCGCTCCGGATCAGTCGTTCGTCTCAGCGGACTGATGAGCGCTTTCCATATCTCGGCAGGGACGCGGCATCCGCCAATGGCCATGGCGAAGCCGTTATTACTCGGCTGGAGTGAAGTCAGACCGTCAGCTTGAAGAAGTCTCCATATCCGTTCGTGTATGCAGCGCCAAATAATGTCTCTCCGAATAAACGGGTCTTGTGAATAGCGAGATGTTGCTGTTCCAGAATTGATCTGATCGAGTTGCGCCTTGTTCCTGGATTCGTAAAACAAAGACCCGCTGATCAAGATACCTGGTCATAAGATCTCGTAGTTTTGTTGCCTCGCTCGGCTGCAGAAGACCGACGCGGAGATACTCGGTGCCGATGGCGTTGGCTTCTTCCTCCTCGTATGATTTGCGCTGATCGTATCGGGTGACAGCCATGGAGAAACTGAATCCAACGATGAGGCCAAGTAAAGTGAGTGTCGCGCCAAGAACACGATCGAAGTCTTGGCGCGCCGCGTCATCAATGCTCCCTCGCCTGTCACGAAGAAACACCCCAATCCGAGCAGAGAGTCCCGGCACGAACAGAGATAGCGCGAAAACAAGGAGGGGAGAGTTTCTCAGAATTGTCACGGTGTAGCACCTCAGGTTTCTCGTTTCCGTCCAAGACCATCTCTGCACCACGCCGATCACTGCTTGGCAAGGAATACTCGCATCGCGGTTTCGTAGTCTTCAACGTGCTCTCCGCTTATGTCCACAATGACCCGCTTGATGGTGCCGGTGAAGCTGAACGGCGTTTTGTATTCGGGGTTAATCGACGAGCCAGTGTCGGCTCCGACGAGCATCGCTCCTCCTTGCGCCAGTCGATTCGGCGTAGTTGCAGCAATATCGCCGCGTCCGACTTCTTTGCCGTCAACGAACAGCGTGGCAGTGCCGGGCGCACCTTTGCCCTGCGTGAAGTCCGGCTTGCCGGTCGGCGCAAATTCCATGCTCAGGAAGTGATGACCTGATGGGATTGCGTCTTTGGACTTCACATATGTGTAGGTGACAGCGACGTAGTTGTAGAGGAAGCAGAGTTTCCCTTCCTGCATGTAAAGTGAGATGCCGCCATCGTTGCCGCCGAAGCTCAGCAGAGCTCCTTCGGCTCCCGCCGGAGGAATCTCTACTTCAGCGTTGATTGAAAATGGCTTGTTGAGAATTTGTGGTGCCGCACCCGCGGGAATCGACTGCGTGCCTGGATAGAGCACGTAACGGTTCCGGCTTTCTGCGATTTGCGGACGCTCCTCGCGAACCCGCTGCAATCCACGGCTGTCGATCGGAAGTACGTTGTACTTGCCGGCCTCGGCGTACCACATGCCGATCATCGAAATCAGGCGACCTTTCTCTTTGGCAGCGAGATTATTTGTCTCGGCGAAGTCCTCCCTCAGGTTGTAGAGCTCCCATCCTTTTTCATCGAGTTCGGTAAGCATGTCTGCTGTAAGAGGTGTCCCGAAGGTTTTTCCGGACTCGATGAAGGAAGTTCCGGGCCATGGACAAACAGCGCGCCAGTCATCGTGATAAAGCGAACGATGCCCAAACATCTCAAAGTACTGAGTTACGCGAGTTTCCGGGGCCTTTGTATTATCAAACGTGGAGACGAGGCTGACGCCTTCGATCGGTGCCTGGGTCACTCCTCTCAGCGCCTCCGGCTGTTCAACTCCGATCGCATCAAGAGCAGTCGGCACCATGTCAATGAGGTGTGCAAACTGCGTCCGTATCTCATTCTTGGCTTTAATGCCCTTGGGCCACGTGATGATGAATGGATCGGTGGAACCACCTCTGTAGGTCTCACGCTTCCAGCGGCGGAACGGTGTGTTGCCTGCAAAAGTCCAGCCCCATGGGAAGTGGTTGAAGTGTTTAGGTCCGCCAATTTCGTCAATTGCCGCGAGGTTTTCTTCAACGGTGTCAGCAACGTTATTGAAGAACTTGACCTCATTCAGTGAACCGTGTGGACCACCTTCAGCACTCGATCCATTGTCAGAAATCAGCATGATGAGCGTATTGTCGTATTCGCCGAGATCCTTGAGAAACTGAATCATCTCGCCGATGTAGTGATCGGTATGCGTCAGGAAGCCGGCGAAGACTTCCATCATCCGCGCATAGACACGGCGTTCATCGGCAGACAGCGTCTCCCAGTCCTGCACATCCGGATCATGGCGCGAGAGCACAGTGTTCTGCGGAATGATGCCGAGTTCTTTCTGGTTCTCAAAGACCTGCTTTCGGTAGGCGTCCCATCCGGCGTCGAACTTGCCCTTGTATTTGTCCGCCCACTCCTTGGGAACATGATGAGGAGAGTGCATCGCTCCCAGTGCGAGATAGGTAAAGAAGGGCTTGTTCGGAGCGACTTGCTTGGCATCAGCAATCATCGCCTTGGCTTTTTCAACGAGGTCCGGCGTCAAGTGGTATCCCTCTTCGGGCGTTTTCTACGGCTCGGTCTGCGAGTTGTCGCGAACGAGTTCGGGATACCATTGATTGGTATCACCGCCCAGGTAGCCGTAATAGCGCTCAAATCCACGACCAAGTGGCCAGCGATCATAAGGCCCTGCCGCTGTCATTGTTTCCTCAGGAGCCAGGTGCCATTTGCCAACAGCGTAGGTGTTATAGCCGCATTCTGAAGAATCTCGGAGATAAATCCGTTCGCGAATGGGATGTAACCATCGGATCCCGGAAACCCAGTTGAAGCATTCGTCAGGCATGCCACATGATTGGAATGGTGATTACGGCCGGTGATGATGCCCGAGCGGGGACCGCGAACAGAGCGCCGTCGTATGCATGTTGCTGTAGCGAAGTCCATCAGCCGCCAATGCATCGATATTCGGCGTTGCGATGGGACTGCCGTAGCACCCAAGATGTCCATAACCCGTGTCGTCCAGGACAATGAAGAGCACATTCGGAGTTCCCTCTTTGGTGCGCTTCGGCTGGGGCCATGCTGGTGAGGAAACTTCGTACGTGCGACCGATGGTGCCGGAGAATGCGGTTCCCGGTTTGTATTCCTTGAGTGCCATGACTATTCCTTTCGTTGCGACGATATCGCATCGGTTCGTCGAACTTGACTGCTGTTTCTTTGTCCGCTCAAACAGCTAGCTGCGTATGCGTTTTCTCCGCGGCCTTGATTTTGCGGCGACGCCAGAACATGTAGGCGGAGGTGATGATCGCGTTCAGCACGAGGTAAAGAAGAATGGCGCTGAACACGTTATGCTCTTCCGGGACGTTTGCAGCTGCGAGCGCGATCGCGAGCGCAGGATGACGGCACGCGGTTGAAAGCGAAAGAGTGATTTGCTCCTCGGGGCCGGGGCCTCCGAGAAAGTGTCCAACCAAAAGACCAATGACAATAAAAACGATTAGGGCCACTAACGTTCCGTTGCCAATGAGCACAAATGACTTCGGAAGGGCAAAAACTATGACGGCTAAGAAGCCGACCAACAGGAAAATCTTCGCAAACAGTCCTACCGGCTTTGCGATTCGCTCGGCCAAAGCAGGTGCAACGTTCTGGAGCGCCATGCCTGCCGCGATCGGCAAGAGCACAGACATCAGAATCAGTTTTGCTACAGCTCCCGGTGCCATATCAAAGGGCTTATTGAAGTAGGTACCAATAAGGTAGGCAGCCAGCGGGATGTACAAAATCGATATCGTCGCGGCCGTGACCATCAGCCCCAATCCATATGGCGCCACGCCACCCGCCTTACCTATCTTTCGGGGTAGGAGTGGAGGCACCGGCGAAATCGCGAGGGCAATCAACGCAATCACGACAGGAAGCTGGAAGTGGAATACAGACGTCAACATGATTGCCACAATTGGCATGATTACGAACATTGCCACCAGTGAGCGCGCCATGAGGCCTGGCCTTCGCACCACATAAAGGAGGTCATCGCGAGTTGCTTGTAGACCGAATCCGAAGACCGTGAGCATGATGCTCACCTTTAGCGCCAAACCGACGATTGCTTGAGGAGTCATACTCTCACCTGCTTACGCATTGCTATTTATCGCTTCTTTGAACATTCAATCCAAAACGCTGAGGAAGCTTCGAAGGCCAATCATCCCTCTCTGCTGGGAACGTTAGGCGGATTCGCATGGTTTCGATACTGGCAAAACTACCGGGATGCAATCCCGATAAACGAGGGGACACTCTTCTGAAACGATTGGTTCCGGGCAGAAAAGGCCTTCATTTCGACCAGCATATACTTGACAAGCATGAAACATTCGAGCAGCAGCCAGCTCTCTGGAGTGCGCAAGTTTCGGCAGTATCTTCCTCTTAAAACTGGCCATCGCGTTCTCGATTTTGCCCTCGTTCTTGTCCCCGCAGCATTTCTGGTCGCGTATGTGAGTAGTTCCGCGGTGCTGATCTTTAGTGCATCTGCACTCGGCATTATTCCCTTGGCTGCTTCGCTGGGCAAGGCCACAGATGATCTTTCCAGCAGGCTCGGGGAAAAGCTGGGAGGATTGCTCAATGCGACGATGGGGAATGCGACCGAACTGATCATCGCCTTTTTCGCATTGCGTGAAGGTCACCAGGCAGTTGTAAAGGCTTCGCTTTCGGGAAGCATTATTGGAAACGTTCTGCTGGTGCTCGGAACAAGTGTGTGGGTTGGAGGCATCGGCCGCCAAAGGCAGACCTTCGACCGCCGAGCGGTATCGGCAAGCGTCACGATGATGTTTATAGCTGTGATAGCACTCGTGATGCCTGCGGTTTATGCGCTTTCGGTCCACGGCAATCTATCGACCGGAATGCCGGCGCTGGATCGATTCAGTCTCTGGACCGGAGGTGTTCTGATTGGCTTATATGCCTGCGGTCTCCTGTTCCAGATCAGGAACAGGGAAACTCCTCTGACGAGCGAAGGCGCTGACGACCGCGTGGAGCCCTCATGGATGCCAGCAATCTCTCTCCTTATTGCGACAGCACTGATTGCGGTGCTGAGCGAGATGCTGGTGAACCAGATTAGTGCCGCACAGCATGCGCTCGGGCTGTCGTCGATGTTTATCGGCGTCGTGGTAGTCGCCACGGTCGGCAATGCTGCTGAGCATTCGACCGCAATAATGATGGCCCACAAAAACAAAATGGACCTCACCCTATCAATCTGCATCGGGAGCAGTGTGCAGGTTGCACTGTTTGTTGCACCGGTCCTGGTCTTTGCCTCGTACTTGCTCGGGAACCCGATGCAGTTGTTCTTTTCACCGCTCGAGATCGCAGGCATCGCACTCGCGACACTCACATTGGAGATGATCGTCAATGATGGAGAGACCGTCTGGTTCGAGGGAGCCGAGCTGATCGCGGCCTATCTGATTTTGGGAATCGCGTTTTATCTCGTTCCTGGGTAATGTCAGGGTCTACTGTTTTCAGGTGGCGCCCAGGCTTGTTAAGCGACGATGATGCAACTGCGGCCCTGCCAGCCCACCTGGATTACTTTGCCGTCTTCAATGAGAACCGGGACGTTGCGGTCTCCGCTGTTGAGAGAACGCATGCGGGCGTTGGCCTCGGGGTCGGTGTCGACGTCGTACTCGATGAAGTCTTTGCAAGTCCATTCGAGCCAATCGCGGAGTTCGCGTGTAAAAGGGCAGTGCGGTGATCCGTAGAGTTCAAGCATCGCCACGGCTTAGCACCTCCAGGGTATCGAGAATGACGTGGTAGGCGGAGGCCTGGACCTCCTGAATTCGCGGGATGTAGTCACTACGCACGATGATGGGGAAGTCGGCGAGTCCGCGACGGGCGATTTCTCCCCCGTCATTGCCGAGCAATGCCACGGTGAGGAGCTTGCGCTTGCGGGCTTCTTCAAGAGCCATGACGATGTTGCGCGAGCCGCCGCTGGTGGAGATGCCTATAGCGATGTCTTCAGGGCGCGCCTGGGCCATGAGCTGGCGGGCGAAGATCACCTCCGTGCCAACGTCATTGGCGAGGGCGGTGATGTTGGCGGGCTCCATCGAAAGCGAGATTGCGGGAATGGTGCGATGACCCTTCGGGGGCAGCACGCAGTCCATCATCCAGTCGTTGGCGTCTGTCGCGGAGCCACCGTTGCCGAAGATGATGAGTTTGCCTCCTTGAGCGAGGCGCTCGTGGATGGCAAGTGCAGTTGCGCCGAGATGCTCAGACTCTTCGGAGGCGAGACGGAGACGGAGCGCGGTATCGTCGCGGACTTTCATCAGGATTGAGTCGGCGACTTCGGAGACGATGGAGGAAGTTTCCTGTTTTTTGGTTCCGAGAAAGGGATAAAGGAATTCGCTAGCGCCGACGTCCTGGCCGAGTTCGCGATGCTCGAGGAAGACGTGCACTGTTTCCCAAAGCGTGTGGTAGAAGATCTCGACTAATTCCTGGTGTATGAAGGGATCTTCCACTGATGTTTGCAATGCATAGGAACCGCCGGTGCCGGGCAGTGAAAAGGTCATCGCACCACGGTGATGTGCAGATTCGAGCGCATTCCAAACCTCGGGATCACCGTGGGGAGGACCGAAGCCCATAACGATATCTTCGGGGCGACAGATGGCGTCGAGCCAGGGTTGCATCAGAGCGGAGAGATCGAGCGCAGGGAGGGCACGTTTGCCCACGATGACTGGATGCACGAATTCGACGGAGACATGCTGGGCGTCGGTGGAGCAGGCGCCGCGGCCGAAAGCGAGCAAGCGGCCGCCGACAAGGAAGCGTTCGGACATTTCGCGGCAGGTTTCGGCCAGCTTGCGTTTTTCCTGACAAAAGAAGTCCTCGAGGATTTCATTGCGGAAGAGCAACGCTTCTTCGATCTGAGTCGCGAGCTTGGCTGCGGTCTCCATAGGTGTCCTTCTAACAGATGCGCGGGAGGGGATCGCCGACGAGCATATCGACGATGCGGGTGCCGCCATAGCGTGTGTTGACGACGACAGTGTTGGCGGGTTCTTTGCGAATCTGCCCGATGATGCGCGCTTCTTCGCCGCCGGCGGTGAGTTGGATGGCGTTGAGCGCGATGTCGGCGAACTCGGGTGAGACGATAGCGAGAAACTGGCCTTCGTTGGCGATGTGGAGCGGATCCAGACCGAGGAGTTCGCAGGCGCCGCGCACTTCATCGCGCATGGGAATTTCTTCTTCGTTGAGCTCGATGGAGAGGCTGCAGTCGCGGGCGAGTTCGTTGAGAGAAGTTGCGAGTCCGCCGCGGGTGGGATCGCGCATCCAGCGAATGCCGGGGGCGGCGTGGGCGGCCATGGCTTCAATCATCGGCAGTACGGAGCGCGTGTCGGAGTTGAGGTTGGCCTCAAAATCGAGGTCTGCGCGGGCGAGCAGGATGGTGATTCCGTGATCGCCGATGGGCCCGGAGAGCAGGACTTTGTCTCCGGGGCGGACTGTTTTTGCGTCGACGTGGACCCCGTGGATGGGGCTGCCGATTCCGGCGGTGGTGATGTACATGCCGTCGGCTTTGCCGCGCTCAACCACTTTGGTGTCGCCGCCGACCATCGTGACGCCGGCGCGTTTTAGGGCGTCGGCCATGGCGCGGACTTCGGCTTCGAGGACGGAGCTTGCGAGGCCTTCTTCGAGGACGAAGGTGACGACCATCGAATGGGCTTTGGCGCCGGAGACGGCGAGGTCGTTTACGGTGCCGTTGACGGCGAGTTCGCCGATGGAGCCTCCGGGAAAGCGCAGAGGGTGAACGACAAAGCTGTCGGTGGTGAAGGCGACGATGGCTCCGCCAATTTCGATGTGGGCAGCGTCGGCTAGGCGTTCGGAGGAGTCGGAAGAAAGTAGGAGCGGAGCGAAGAGGCCTTCGACCAGTCTGCGACTGGCTTTGCCACCGGCGCCGTGTGACATCTCGATTTGCGGGTCTTTGAAGCGCAGCTTTGGCGGGGCTTCGGCACGTGAGGCGTCGGGGTGGGGAGTGCTGCTGGTCAGGCCACTGCGCTGATCGTTGTTACCAGCGACTTCCGGTGTTCGTAGTTGTAATACGCTGCGCATGAGCCCTCCGATGAAACCATGAGCGCGCCGATGGGATGTTCAGGCGTGCACTCCTTGCCGAACAATTTGCATTGCGCGGGTTTCAAGACGCCTTTTAGCACTTCACCGCACTGCGCGGATTTTGGATCGGCGACACGCGTTTCAGGCACGGAGTAGCGCCGCTCTGCATCCCATGCGGCGTAGGTGTCGCGGATGCGCAACGCCGATTGAGAGATGAAACCAAGGCCGCGCCACTCGAAGTAGGGGCGAAGCTCAAAGACTTCGGCCATGACTTTCAGAGCTGCGCGATTGCCTTCCCACGGGACGACACGCTTGTACTGGTTTTCGACTTTTGCTTCGCCGGCGGCGAGTTGCCTTAGCAGCATGACGATGGACTGGAGCAGATCGAGCGGTTCGAAGCCGGAGGTCACTACGGGCTTGCCTTCGTTTCGAGCGATCCATTCATAAGGCCTGCAGCCGATGACGGTGGAGACGTGGCCGGGGCCGATGAATCCATCCAGACGCATGTCGGGCGAATCAAGGATGGCGCGGATGGCTGGAACAATCGTGACGTGATTGCAGAAAACGGTGAAGTTCTGAACACCCTGTTTTTTTGCGCTCATCAATGTAAGCGCAGTTGATGGTGCGGTGGTTTCGAATCCAATTGCGAAGAACATCACTTCCTTCTCGGGATTCTTTCTGGCGATTTCGAGCGCGTCGGCAGGGGAATAGACGATGCGAACGTCGCTGCCGCGCGCCTTGTGTTCGAGGGGGCTTCCCTTGGCTCCGGGCACGCGCATCATGTCGCCGAATGCCGCGAAGATCCGGTTGGGCTCGTGGGCGATGGTGAGGCCATCGTCAATGCGGCCCATGGGCAGCACGCAAACGGGGCAACCGGGTCCGTGAATCAGCTCAATGTTTTCAGGCAGGATGTCTTTAAGGCCGAAGCGATAGATGGCGTGAGTGTGGCCGCCGCAGACCTCCATGATGCGATAGTGGCGCGTGGGATCGCTGAGGCGGCGAATCTCTTCAGAGGCCCTCGTGATGAGTTCGGGATCGCGGAATTCGTCAACGTAGCGCATCGGTTTTCTCCCGTTTTTGTTAATTGGGTCGCCGCCAGGATTCGAGGACGCCGATGGTTTGGCTCCTGCCGTCGTCGGCCCCGTAGCCGCGAACCTCTTCCATGGCCTGATCGATTTCGCCGAGCATGGAAAGGAGGCGCATCTGTTCGGCGGCGTCGAACTCGCTTATCTTCGACATGGCAAAGCCAACGTGTATGAGGACCCAGTCGCCTTTGACCGGCATGTCATCAGCCAGCAGGCCGAGTTGGACCTTGCGTCGCACGCCGGTTACTTCGACGATGCCGACGTCGCTTTGCCCCTCGGCGATTTCAACGATCTTTCCCGGAATGGCTAAACACATGAGTGGTTTCCTTCCCAGAGACGAGTGCCCGCAACACGGACGTTTTCAGTTCATTCCTGTTTACGTGCGATCATTTCGAAGCTGAACTTCAATTCATCTTTCACTTTGAGTGCGCCGCCCGCGACGGAGACAGGCTTGATGCCGTAGTCGGATTGATTCAACGAGAACTCACCGGAGGCGCGGATCATTTCATCAAATACTGCGATTCGAGCCGCGACGATTTGGTCGCGGGTGACGCCATGGAAACTGAGGGTGCCATTAAGCGTGGCCGAGTAGAGAGCGCCCCCAAGTCGTGTGATGGTGACGGTTGGAGCTTCGTACACGATGTCGGGGTATCTGGACGATTCGAGTACTTGCTCGTTCATCATCATTTCGATCTCGCGACGGTCTTTGTCGCTGATGTCGTCGAGCACACCGAAGGAGTTGGTTTTGATTGAAAGTCTGAAGCGGCCAGCGAGGGATGTTTCGGCGTTGAAGTCGACCTCGCCCGTGAAGGTGCGAATGCCGATATGAGGATTGTGGCCCATGGCGGACAAGATTCCGGATGCAAAGGCCTGTACCGTGAGGCGGCTGGCCTTTGTGTCGACGACGTAGTGGAGAAGCGTGGCTTTGGCGGTTTCCATTTTTCCGATCATGATCGCGCCTGCCTATTCCTGTGCAGACGAGGCGACGTATGATGCTTTTGTCTA
Source organism: Occallatibacter sp. (assembly GCF_049802275.1). Classification (NCBI taxonomy): domain Bacteria; kingdom Pseudomonadati; phylum Acidobacteriota; class Terriglobia; order Terriglobales; family Acidobacteriaceae; genus Occallatibacter; species Occallatibacter sp. The sequence goes on from NZ_JBARMD010000361.1 coordinate 10,195, forward strand.
CATGGCGCGGAGTTTGAAGTAGCGCTCCACGTCGGGGATCACATTGCTTGCGAGATTTCCTACGCCGAACTGCGACATGTAACGGCGAACTGTAGGGTTGGAGAGGACCAGACCCACTCCGAATACCATGAGGGCGACTCCGCCAAGCAGGTAGAGGGTGTCCTTGTCGTTTCCAGTTCCGTTTGCGGCTGCTTCCATCAGGTCCATTGCCATTTCTGCTCTCCTTTTCCGCCTTGATATTTCTCAAACGGCCTCTTCAGCGAGAAGATGCCTGACCAATGCTTCTGTTGTGTTCACCGCTTCTTCTACGGCAGCTTCGACCGGCTCACTGAGGCCCATGTAACCCTCGTCTCCTCCGAGCGAATGCGGTTCGCAGCCTACGAGGAGCACTCGGTTCAAAGAACCATTCATTGCGACAGCCATGCGGAGCACGTTCAGGGGATGCATGCTGTGTGCCTCAACGAGACTCTCTGGCGCGGAGGCGATCTCCTTTGTATCCGGCTCGACGACGGAGATGGTTCCAGGAGTTTGGCCGTGAGGAAATGCATCGATAAGAATCGTGGTCTGGTAATTGTCCTGGAGGGCGTATGCGAGATCGAGGCCGCGAATGCCAAAGTCGACAGTGCGGACGTCGGAGGGAAGATTGCGGTTCATGAGACGTCGCACGACTTCGACGCCGAAGGCGTCGTCGCCAAGAAAGATGTTGCCGATGCCGGCAATGAGAATCCTTGGCTTGATGGTTTTCCTGTTTGCCGTTTCGTCTTCGAGAGTTGGCGCTGCCTGGGGAAGAGGTTCAATTTCAGCGAGCGTGAAGAAGAAGCGGTGGCCAGGCTGGCGCATCATGCCGAGGTCGCGGCCGGGATCGTCCTCAATGACCACGCAGATGTGCTGCGTGCCTTCGTAGTCTTCTTCAATGCTTTCGATAATCGCGACCTGACCGCGCAATGCGAGGTCAAAAATGTCACCGCCTTCTTTGGGACGCAGGCGCACGCGATCGCCGACCTTGACCGCGATGCCGTCGATTTCTACATCGCGCACCGTCGATGTTTTATCTTCGAGGAGATTCCATTCCCATTCGTTCATTGCATCTCCTCCTTTGACGGGGTGAGGCCGCGCAGGATGCCGTGGAGCTTCATGAACTGTTCTTCGGGCATCTGCTCAGTGCGTTCGAGAATGCTGCGGGTGCGGTCGTCGAATTGACGCATTTCACGCTTCTCATCCTCAGTGAGCGTGAGGATGCGGAGGGAAAGAATCTCGTCGATCTCGGTAGAGTCGAAGAGATTGCCGGCGCTTTCAGGGGCGATTTGCGGATGATCGTAGAGGATGATGGGAGAAGACAGCACCGCGTCGGCGTTGTCGGTGGCGAGCACCGGCCATGTGCCAAGGTTCTGGCAATGCGCTACTTCTTCCTCGAAGCCGGCGGGAGTGTCGAGCAGGGAAAGAAACTCCCCGTTCTCTGCGCCGAGAATGGTGTGGGCTGAAACAAGCGAATGAGATAGCGTTGTCTCGCGCGATTCGGATTCAAACGGCATTGGCAGGTCGCTGCCGGTCAAATTGTCGACCTGCACGGCGATTCTGACAACGTCGTCGTGGCAGCTGAGCGAGCGGATTTCAACGGATCCGTTGAGGGCATTCCACTCGCGGATCATCGCACCGACTGCTGCACCCTGCTCATCGCGCAAATAATCAATGTCTCTTCCTTCGGCAAACGAGAAAAGCAACGGAGACATTGTGGCAAAGTCGGCAGGGTCGAGGTCGTCGTAGGAAAGCTCGCGCTCCACAGCTTCCTGCCACGGTTGATAGACGCGGCCAGCTAATTCGAGGCGATCGACAGGTTCCAGATTGGGTTTCGCCGGTCCAGATGATCCTGTCGTTGGAGAGACCGCCTTTGCGATGGAGCGCTGCACGATGTGCAGGAAACGGACTTTGACGGTGAGTCGCGTGGATGAGCCTGTTTTAAGCAAGCACTCTGTTTGCATGCTGGACCGGTCAGAGCCGAATTGTCGATCGCACCAGGATGGCGGGTAGAGGACGCCGAAGTTCCAGCGCTGCTGATTTTTGACCGAGGAAGGCCGATAGGGATACAGCATGTAGCCTTCATAGAGCACGGCCTCGGCGATTTTTTCGACCCGGTCGAGATTCACGAATTTACCTCAACTTCTTCGGCGAGCATGCGCTCCAATGCATGTTCCCAATCAAGCAGTCCGTGCTGCATCTTGTAGCGATAGAGGCGATCGAAGGTGTCCTTGTGGAGGCTGATCCAAACGCTGTTGGGGTAGTAGGCATCCATCATTTCGCGCCAGAGTTTTACGGGAAGCTTGTAGCGGGCCTCTTGTTCCCACGAGATTGGCGCGACTTGCAGAGGGCTCTCGGGGGGAGCGTAGAAGACGGTTCCGCTAAAGAGGAAGAGCAGCGGAATGTCGCCATCGGAGAGGCCGGCGAAATACTTTGTAGCGGCGACGTTGAAGTCGAAGGAACATGGGACTTGCATGCTGACGGTGGTGCTGGCGCCGGCGAATGTGGGAACCACCCAGTTGACATGAGTCCACAGCAGGCTGCGGAGTGTCTGGCTCCAGCGGTCGGGCTGGCCGAAGAGGTCGAGCATCTTCTCCTGCTCGCCGGGCATGTAGCGGCGGCGAGTGACCTCTATCTGAATCTGGCAGCGCAGGGCGATGGTGTGAATTGCTTCGTCGGCTGCGGAATTTTGAATATGGAGCTGAAACGCAATCATCGGAACTGCGGCGAAGGCAACGACGCTGGCGGAGTCAATCTGGAAACTGAGGTCAGGCATTGACGCCTCCGCGGACCACTTCGGATTTGGATTGCAGTTCTTTGAAGAAGCGGCTTACCTCGGTCCAGACTTCGGCGCCACCGGATAGGCCTTTCCAGTTGGCGCGGATGAGGCCGACGAGTTTGTAGCATTCATCGATAGGCGCGATGTAGTACTCCGCATCTCTCAGGCCATGCGCATGGCCGACTCGATTCACGAGCAGCGCCTCAACGTCGGGCTTGAGTTGATTCAGGATGGGGTTGTTCCCGGCAATTTCATCCCATGCATCGAGGGGCAGCAGGGATTCGACTGCTCCGGCGGGGCTGGGATAAAGGGCGACGATTCTGCTCTCCAGACTTGAGCGAAAGAGAAAGGCCATATTGATTGGAATCATCAGACTTTCCCATTGGCCGTCGGTCATTTCGAAATTGGGCAGGTGCTGGGAGTTGCGGGAGACGCGCTTGTATTTCGACTTTTCCAGGCCGTCGAAGAGCAAGGCGCATGCGTCGCAGGCGCAGAGAATCTGGCGTGTGGCGATTTCTACGAGGTGGGGGTGATCGTGATGGAGGCCGGCACTGCATAGCTCGCAGTGCTCGAGAGCACGAGAAGCCGCACTGAGCGATCGGGTGAACTGGCGCAGAACGCCAAAGGCCTGCTCGAAGGCGAGCGTAGACTCGTCAGGCATAGTGTGCCCTTTGTTCGAAGACGCAAGGCCTACTCAATCTGCACCTTCCATTACTGGAGAATGCACGTGATTCGCGGTGGCCAGGAGATTGTGGCCCATCAGGCTTTCCAGCGCGACGAAGCCGGATGCCGATGGCTCTTCGAGTCCGAGAATCTCAAGCGAGGTCAAATCAGGTGCAAGTTCGTATATGCCATCCTCCAGAATTGCGCGCAGGTCTTTTGTGGACGATCCGCAACTGTGGGCGCCGGTGATTACGCGGACTTGCACGGCCCCTTCAATAACGCTGGCGCGATCGACGCTGCAGGAAAGTTTGCGCAGGCGAGGGCGCATGTTTTCGATGGCCCTCTCCACGCGGGTTTCCAGATCTTCTGGATGCAGCGAATAGAGCAGCAGCAAACTGCTGGTGATGGTGTCGTGTCCCATTCTCTCGACGATCAACGGGCCGGGTTCTTCGCTTTCGAAGACGATCTCCATCATGCGGTCGAGACCCGCTCCGTGCACATCCATCAGAAGCTGCAACAGCTCCTTGCACGCGGTTTTTTGCGGGCTCTCCGGCATCTGATCGAATTGCACGATCAGCTTTCCGAGTTGTTGAACCTGTTTCTGAAATTCGCTGTCGGTCGCCACAGGCCTCCTTGTAATGCGAGTCAAGTGTGAGCGGGAATCCATCGCCGCTGGTTCTGCGTGCGAATCTCCCGCTCCCGCTCTGGATGAATCCAACGAAAACCCTCAGCCGTGGACGTCGGACCCGACACCGAACATAGGAGAGTGATGGGTTTCAAGAACCTTTCCGTTGCCGAGGTACATGTGCACGCCGCAGGGCAGACACGGATCGAAACTGCGCACCGCGCGCATGATATCGATTCCTTTGAATTTGTCCGGCCCATTTTCCTCGAAGATCGGCGTATTCTGCACCGCATCTTCATAGGGACCTGGAGTGCCGTAGACATCGCGCGGGTTGGCATTCCAGGGGGTTGGAGGATAGGGGTGATAATTGGCGATCTTGTGATCCTTGATGACGACGTGATGCGAGAGTACGCCGCGCACAGCCTCGTGGAAGCCGCAACCGATGGCTTCTTCGGGAACCTTGAAGTCATTCCATGTGCGGGTGCGACCGGCGTGCAGCTCCGCCAAGGCCTGTTCCGCGAAGTAAAGCGCGGCGGCCGCAGCGTAAGCCTGGAAATAGGTCCGCGCGCGATCGCGCTCGATGGCGTTGCTCCATTTCGGGATATGCCACTCGAACTCGGTTTCCGGCAGGGAGACTGTTTTGGGCAGATAGATTTTTACGCTGTGGCCAGTGGCTTTGATGTAGCCGATGTCGACGATGCCGGCAAGCGCTGTGGCCCAGAAGCGCGCGATCGGACCGCCCCCGGTATCGAGTGCAAGATGGTCGCCCGTGCGTTTGTCGTACCATCGGGGAGACATGACCCACGTGTACTTTTCTTTGAAGTCGCGCTTCTGCGGCTTGGGGAAGGTGCTCTGATTCCACGGATGGCGCTGGTCGACGCTATTGCCGAGCGGATCTTTCGTGACGAAGGTCTGGGAATTCTGCCAGTCGTCGTAGTAGGAACTGCCGAGCAGGATGCGGATGTTGAGATTGATGTCGACCAGGTCGTTTGTTACCAATTTCCCGTCGACAACAACGCCCGGTGTGACGTACATGGCCTTGCCCCACTGGTCCATGTTCTTGTAGGTATAGTCGCAGACATCGGGATTGTTAAACGATCCCCAGCAACCGAGGAGGATGCGCCGGCGGCCAACTTCTTCGTAGCCGGGCATGGCTTCGTAGATGAAATTGAAGAGATCGTCGTGCAGGGGTACGACCTTCTTCATGAACTCCACATACTTCATGAGGCGAACAATGTAGTCAGTGAAGAGCTGGACGGTTGGTACGGTTCCCACGCCGCCGGGATAGAGCGTGGATGGATGGACGTGGCGCCCTTCCATAAGACAGAACATTTCGCGAGTCATGCGGCTGACTTGCAGGGCTTCGACGTAGAAAGAGCCGGTGAAAGGGTTCAGCGCCTTCATGATGTCGCCAATGGTTTTGAATCCGTGCAATTCGGCGTGAGGCGATGCAGTCTTTTCGGCCTTATCCCAAACACCAGGATTGGTTTCCTTCACCATTTTTTCGCAGAAATCGACGCCAACCAGGTTGTCCTGGAAGATGTTGTGATCGAACATGTATTCCGCAGCTTCGCCAAGGTTCACGATCCACTCGGCCATCGCCGGCGGGCGCACGCCGAAGGCCATGTTTTGAGCATAGGTGGCGCAGGTTGCGTGATTGTCACCGCAGATGCCGCAGATGCGGCTGGTGATGAAATGGGCGTCGCGCGGATCCTTCCCCTTCATGAAGATGCTGTATCCGCGGAAGATCGAGGAGGTGCTGTGGCACTCGGCGACCTTGCGTTTGCCGAAGTCTATTTTTGTAAAGATGCCGAGGCTGCCGACGATCCTCGTAATCGGATCCCAATTCATCTCTACTAACTGGCTCTTTCCGGCCTCTTGCTCTGAACGGGTAGCGGTAATCGTCCCCATCGTAATATCTCCTTCTTTGCTGAGTTAGTAGGTGCTGGAGTGGTAGCCGGTGGTGAGTTCGGCGCGCGAATGCCGCCACTTTGGCTCCTTGTTGACGGTGGCCTGGGTGATGCTGCGCAAGGCCCGAATCGCTTTTCCGTAAGTGCCGATTGCGGCGCTGGAAATCCTCGCGCCCGGCGGCTCATCCATGAAAGGCATGAACTTGTCCGGGAAGCCGGGCATCGTACAGCCGATGCAGATGCCGCCTACGTTGGGGCAGCCACCAATGCCGGCCATCCAGCCGCGCTTAGGCACATTGCAATTTACTACCGGGCCCCAGCAACCGAGCTTGACGATGCATTTGGGTGAGCCATAACTCGTAGCGAAGTCGCCTTGCTCGTAGTAGCCCGCGCGGTCGCAGCCGTCATGGACGGTCTTGCCGAAGAGCCATGTGGGACGAAGTTGTTCGTCGAGGGGAATCATCGGCGCAAGACCAGCCACCTGATAGAGCAGGTAGAGGACGGTTTCCATGAAGTTGTCGGGTTGCACCGGACACCCGGGAACGTTGACGATCGGGAGGCCCGCTTTGGACTTCCAGTTCCAGCCAAGATAGTCGGCCAGTCCCATACAGCCGGTGGGATTGCCTTGCATCGCATGAATGCCGCCGTACGTCGCGCACGTTCCGCAGGCAATTACGGCAAGAGCCTTGGGAGTGAGACGATCGATCCACTCATTGGTGGTGATCGGCTGGCCCGTATGCGGATCGGTCCCGAGGCCCGCCCAGTAGCCTTCTTTCTTGATCTTCTCGTTGGGGATAGATCCCTCGACCACAAGGACGAAGGGATCGAGTCTGCCCGCCTCAGCCTCGTACCAGAACTTCATGAAGTCGTCGCCCACCTCATAGGCCAGCACGGGATTGTGAAGGTGGACCTTGGGCAGACCGGGAATTGCTCCAAGCAACACATCTTCAATGCTCGGTTGCGTGGCCGCCGTAATGGAGACGGAATCTCCATCGCAACCCAGACCGGCCGTTATCCATAAGATGTGGAGTTCGGCCACCGCGGGTTTCTTCTGCGTTACTCGACCATAGGGAGCTGTTTGAGCAGTCATGATCTGGGGTCTCCTTGTCGGATACTGTCTGATCGTCCATCGTTCGATTAGAGATCGCTGGACGCGAACCAGGCCAAGATGAAACGCGCCCGCGCGGAAATTGGCAATTGCAGCGACCAGCGACCGCGCGAATGAGCCGCGTCGCTTGTGGCGATCGTGCAAGCATTCGTCGGAGAATTCGCTGCCGCAGATTACTTAACTCGAGCCGACCTCAAAATTGGACCGTTGAAATCCCGCGTCTAGGTCTCTACGCTGACTTGACAATATTGAGTTGCAATCATCAAGCGCGGGGTTTTCTGGAAAGAGCAGGGAAGTCGTTTTTCATCGAACTTCGCTATCCAAACAGAGTGTGCGAACGAGCCGCAAGCGGGACGCACCTTATTCTCGCTTCATACTTTTTCTCGGGGAGAGATCGGGGAATCCCTGATCGGCCGGGGCCTGAACCAAAGAAGCCTAAAACGGTGGCGACTCAAGCGCTTTTTTCGTTGATCTTCCATTGGATCGCGTGCTGGATCAGCTCGCGGCCGCTGCGCAGGGCGAGCTTCTCCTTGATGTGAGCCTGGTAAGTCTCCACGGTCTTGATGCTGAGGTGAAGTTTTTCGGCGATCTCGCGAGTGGCTTGGCCCTCCCCGATCAGGCGAAAGACCTCGAGTTCCCGATCGGAAAGCGAAGAGATGCGGGACTGGATCATCGACGGCGCGCCACCTATATATTGTTGCAATAGTTTATTGGACATGCGCTCGCTGAGATAAATCTCGCCGTTGAGTATACGGCGGACTGCTATGAGCACCTTCTCGGTGGCTTCCTGCTTCATGATGTAGCCGTTAGCGCGCGCGCGCAGGGCGCGTTCGGCGTAGATGGCCTCGTCGTGCATGGAGAGCACGAGCACGGGAAGATCAGGATTTGTAGTGCGAGCGTGTTTGAGCAGTTCGAGCCCATCGGGGCCAGTGAGCGAGATGTCGAGGATCATGATGTCGGGATGCAAGTGAGCGATTGCCTGCATCGCAGTCTGCGCCTCTTCTGCCTCGCCGCAAACCAGCATATCCTGCTGTTGATTGATAAGGAGCGCCAGACCTTGTCGCATGAGCGGGTGATCGTCGACAACAAGAACGGCCTTTTTTGCAGTCTGCACGGGACAGTCAAGTACGGGGTTCGCCGTCATTCTCATTTCCTTTTCCGCCGGCATTGACCATAGGGAATATGCACGTGACGCATGTTCCGTGTGGCGGGGTCGGCCGGACGTCCAGCCTCCCGCCGATCATGCCCGCTCGATAGCTCATAATGTGCAGTCCCATTCCAAGGTTGGATGGGTGGTTGCCCTGGATGCCGGAGCCGTTGTCGTTGATGAGCAGCGTGCCCCATCCATTTTCGGCGGACAAACGGATGAGGATATTGCGTGCCTGTCCATGCTTGATGGCGTTGTTCACGGCTTCCTGAGCAATGTGATAGAGATGTGTGGCCATGGCGTCGTCATGGATCAGCACCGCCGTTTCGCATTCGAAGCGGCAGGAAATTCCAAATAGATCCTTAACTTCTCCGGCCCAGAGTTGGAGTGCAGACATCAGGCCATGTGCATCGGAAACGACCGGCAGAAGGCCACGCGCCAACTCGCGCGTCTTATGAATCGCCTCGTTCACCAGTTTCACAATCTTGGCGGCATCGGCGGCATCGGTCAGGTCTTTGTCGGAGAGTTTGGCCTCGTGCACCTTGGCCATAAATGCGATTCCTGTGAGGTGCTGGCCAAGCCCGTCGTGCAGATCCTGTCCGATGCGGCGTTGTTCGCGCGCGCTGATCTCGAGGAGCGCTCTTTCCAATTGCTCCCGTTCGGTGATGTCGATGCCGGTGGCGATGATGTAGTTGGGCGTACCATCATTGCCTGGCAGCATGGAGCAGGACCATGCGATGAGCCGATGGGTATTGTGCCTTGTTACCCAATGACTTTGAAAATCCCGTGGCAGCAGGTCGGCACTGAGTTGCGAAAAAATGGAACGGGCGCGCTCAACTTCTTCCGCATGGAGGAAGTAGTCCCAGATTTGGCCGCCGCGGACATCCTCCAGTGCATACCCGGTGGTGAGTTCGCAGGCGCGGTTGAAGCGGACGATGCGGCCCTCGGGATCGAGAACGGTAACGAGCGCGCCGACGGTGTCGAGAATTGCAGAGACCACATTGCGTTCCTGTTGCAGTGCGCGCTCGGTTCCCTTCAAGTCGGAGATATCGAAGGCCACGCCATGAATGAACCAGGGCGATCCATCCGCATGGCGCACCATGCGGGCATCGCAGTGGAACCAGATGACTCTGCCGTCGCGCGCCATGACGCGGTAAGAAGAGCGAAGCGGCTTGCCGGAGAGGAACATGCTGGCTGCTTCAATGCTCCAGCGCTCCTTGTCGTCAGGATGGATGCGGGCGTACCAACGGACGGGGTCTTCAAGCCAGTCTTCGCGCGAGTAGCCGAGCGCGGCCTCAATTTCCGGGCTCACATAGGCCTCACTGACGCCTCGATCAAGATAGGCCATGAAAACCACGGCCGGGATCTGCTCGAGCAGTGCGCGGTATCTGGCCTCAAGATTTGAAGCGTGGGCTTCTGCAGTCGGAACTGCGGAGTCTCGGGTCGGTGCTCCATTCGACGTTGCAAACACGCCGGCCAATTCGAGAAGAAGAGCTTCGGCTTCGCCTTGGTCGGGAAAGATAGGGGCGTTGTTCCATTCGGCCTCACGCTGCGGAGGGCGGTCTCCCCATTCGGTTTGCGCGAGCAGTGCCAATTCGTTACTCCATTAACGAGGCTCTTCAAAACCCTTAGCTTGGATGTGAATCCGTCCTATTGGGGATAGCTTGCTGGCGGCGCCAACTGGGGACCTTGTTGAGCGATGCCTGGGTGAACCTACGGAGCGCATGAATGGCACGACCATAGGTTTGGACGGCGGCCGATGAAAGCAGTGATCCGGGGGGCTGATTCATGAAGGGCATGAACTTGTCAGGAAAACCGGGCATGGTGCAGCCAATGCAAATGCCGCCAACGTTGGGGCATCCACCAATGCCACCCATCCAGCCACGCTTGCCAACATTGCACTGAACGACCGGTCCCCAACAGCCGAGCTTCACAATGCAAAGCGGAGAGCCGTATTCTTCAGCAAATTGGCCCTGTTCGTAGTAGCCTCCGCGATCGCAGCCTTCATGGACGGTGCTTCCGAAGAGCCACGTCGGACGCAGAGCTTCGTCAAGAGGGATCGCGGGGGCGCGGCCCGCGGCAATGTAGAGAAGATAGAGCAGCGTCTCCATGAAATTGTCGGGCTGTATGGGACAGCCGGGGACACAGACGATGGGTATGTTTGCGGTAGACCGCCAATTCCATCCGAGGTAATCGGGCAGGCCCATGCAGCCGGTGGGATTGCCCTCCATGGCATGGATACCGCCATAGGTGGCGCAGGTGCCCACGGCGATCACGGCCCAAGCATGGGGGGCGAGGCGGTCGATCCACTCGCAGGTCGTGATTGGCTGGCCGGTCGCGGCGTCGGTGCCGAGCGATGCCCAGTACCCGCCCTGCTTGTTTTTTTCGTTTGGGATGGAGCCCTCGACAACAAGGATGAAAGGGTCAATGCCGCCTCCCGCAGCGAGGTGGAAGCGCTGCAGGAATTCGTCGCCGTTTTCAAGGGAAAGAAATGGGTTATGAAAATTAACCTTGGGAATCCAGGGCATACCGCCCATGACAATGTCTTCGATACTCGGCTGCGTAGCCGCAGTCATGGCGATGGTATCGCCATCGCATCCGAGCCCCGCCGTAATCCATAGAACATCAATCTCCGTGATGGGCGGAGCGGAAAGGGTCGAGCCTGCCACGGGCCTCCTGTGCATCGCGCCTGGCCAGGGGAAGCGGCGCAGCGACTATATTCCCTCCGGAAAGTGGATTTAGGCAAGGGGAAACGGGTATCCAGGCAGGAGGGGCCAGCGCCCTGGAACTTTTGCGGTCAATAGGTTTTTGGGCCGTGCGGGAGCATCGCTGCGTTTCTGCGATCCTTGCTGAGAGGCTGGGTCTGAAAGGAAAATCTGCGGCGGAAGGGGGGCCGCAAGGCTCTCCCAAGAGGCTCACCT